>CAZIII010000192.1:0-4221 GCA_964539425.1 uncultured Tissierellaceae bacterium
GTTCGAAAAGTTTTGGGCAAGTTCTGTAATAGAATACTACTTTAGCAGTAGAAATGGTATATATGAAAGGGATGGTCGAGAACGAGGATTGAGAGGTAAAAGAGGTGCTATAACTGCATATCATAATAAAATAATGTCATTAGCTAATGAGTATAAGTTTTTAACTAGACAATTAGAACTTGGTGGTCTAGGTGCATATAGAACGAGCATGGAGTCTCTTGAATTAATTAAACAAGATTTGAACTTAACTAATAAGGGGTGGAATTTGGCAAAAACCTTTGGGGTTAATAATTCAAATGATAATATTGTACTTAAAGCAATAAAAAATAAAGTGATAGTTAAGAAAGTTGGAAGGACAACCCTTAACTCTTTTGGATATCATACTTGTTTAGATGGGTTTACATTTAATGATTTTAGACACGTAGAAGAAAAGCAATTACTCAAGGAATATGTATTAGATGATACTCAAAACTATACCTCGATTTCCTTCATATATAATAATTGTATAGATAATGATCCATGGGAGGGTATAAAAAGAATTTGTAATATTGAACCTACTACTGATGAACAACTAAGAGTAATAGAGGCTTACAAGACTATTCAAAACTTTGAAGTATTATCTATAGCAATTTATCAATTATGGTGCAATATAATTAAACTTGCAGAAGAAAATATAGGGAGAATATCAATATCTCAATGTGCAATAATTTGCAAACCACGTATTGATGAAATAATTACTTCACAATTAATTTATAAGTTAATGACAAGCGCATATTATTTAAATATTGCAGAAAGTCTTCATGGAATTAATCTAGATGGATTCATATCCAAGTTTTATAATGCAGATGCTATTGATTATTCTGCATTTATTATTGAGTTAATAAAATATCATGGAAGTATTATGGATAGAAGGAATAGTGGTGCATGGATGATTATAGATGGAGGAGATATTATAGTTTTAACAGGCTATAACTATCCAAAGAGATTCGAAGATATATTATATTTACATAATTATAAAATTCCTAATATAGTAGATTTAATTGAAGATTTGGGGTGGAAACCGGATGCTTAAGTATACAGATTTTTTTGACCTAATCAATCATGATGAGCCAATAGCAGCATTATTTATGACCTATGGATTTGATGCGGAGCTTTTTGAGCATCATATCTTGCCAGCATTTTTAGGGATTATAGATGATCCTAAAGAAAATGAATTGAGATATAGAAACCAAATAGCATTGAGTTTAAAAGAAATTCCTATTGCTGTCTTATCAGATGGTAGACAATATAATGGCGGAAGGACATTTATTTATGATCAAATAACTATAAAATCACAAGTATTCCATCCTAAATGCCACATGCTATTATTTAAAGACTTCCTAAGAGTAATTGTATCTTCTGGAAATTTAACAAGAGGTGGACTATGTTACAATGCTGAAACCATTTGGTATGAGGATATATATCCAAATAGTAGCTCAACTATATCCAATGAATTGTTAGAAATATTACAATGGATGATTTCAAACTATGAGTTAGAAAAAATAGAGGCCTTGAAGGAAATTGTAAAGTTCATAAAAAATATAGAGCCATTAATAGGATTTCCCAAGATTAAAGGTACGATTAATAGTAAATCTATATACTCCCAGGTTATTGAAGAAGTGAATAATTATGAGGGGACGTGTAAGACTGTTACAATCATTTCTCCCTTTTTTGAAAATGACAGAGACATAGCCATGGAAGGTTCTTTATTAGAATCTTTTTATGAAGAATTTATCAATAAATACCCTCAGATAAAGTTGAAAATATATTTTCCAGGCATTTTTGATAAATTGAACAATTATTATAAAGTTGATGCTCCAAAGAATATATTTACTGGCATAAATAAATATAAGAACGTAAATTTCTATATCATGCCAAGTTTATGGGAAGCGGATTATAAAAAGGAATTAGTAAGTAGAAATCTTCATGCCAAATTAATAATTATGGAATTTGATTCAGGATACGAACTTAGATTAAGTGGATCAATAAATTTTACAAATAATGCAATTAGGTCCAATCTATCCACACTTCGAAACATAGAAATTGGAGTAATGGAGCATTCGAAAACAAAATTTAATCTTCCTAAGGCTACTAAAGTTAATATTAATAAATTGCATTTCATTGAAAGACCAAAATCCCAACCCCTACTTCCTAACTTTGTAGATCTTGCAGTATTTGATGGCATAGATTTATATATATCTTTTAATATTAATAAGATAATTGTACCTTTTTCAATAAAATATAATGCAAATGTAATTAGGGAAGTAAATAATCAGATAGAGAATCTTATAATAAGAGATTTTAAATTAAAGAAATCTAAAGATTTAGAATTTATAATAGGAGATGATACTTTCTTTATTCCCATATTGGTAGCTAATAAGGAAGATATAATAACTGAGGATGAGAAACTTGATATTGAGATTTATGCTGAAGATATTATAGATTTTTTAGCAGGTAAATATAAAAGTGTATCAGAACTGGAGCGAACAATAACTTCAATAGGTTCTAGAGAAAAGAACATAGGAAATACAATTTACTTTAGACAAAATTTGCAAAGATATTACAAAGCTATGGCTAGTTTAAAGCAAGGCTTAGAAAGCCCACACTATTCAGAGTTATCATTTAAAAATTATATAAACAATCCTATAGGTTTAAAGAACCTAGTGAATTTAATACTAACTGATTATAAGGAAAAGCAGTCTAGTAAGGGTGAATACTTTTTATTTATCATTGAAATATTGAATGTTGTCCATAACCTGGAATTTAAAGAGGATAGAATTAACAATCAATTTAAAATTGATTTTTTAAATGAGACATTAAATGATTTAAGGCTAGAGTTTAAACATATATATAAAACTTCAAAAGGAAAGTTCAAAAGCCAGTGTAAAATTATGATAAATAACTATGGATTGGATGTGTAATATATGAGAATACAAGAACTTAAGAATTTGTTTGACCTTTCATTAAGTATTGACAAGGAAATAGCTAATCTACAAACAAGGACATGCTCTCATATAATTAATATGTTGGAAGACAGTCCAGGAATAATACTAGGCGATGATGTGGGAATGGGTAAGACTTATATTGCCATTGGAACAGCAATATATTATCTATACAAGAACCCTGAAAAACATATCATTATAGTTACTCCTAGTTGGCTATTAAATGATAAATGGCGAATAGATATTAGCAATTTTATTGAGAAGAACTTGAAGCTAGAAGTATTTAATTTAAGTTTAGATGATGTAAAATATATTACTTATGGAAATGACTATGGAACATATTTAAATCAAATTAGAATCAAATCTAAATCTTCAAAGATAATTATTATTCCAGCTAATATCTTTGCAACGATTAGCTGGAAACTTGAAAAGAGTTTTTACTTGTCTTGTTGGTTTAGACATAGGGGATTCTGGGAAAAGACCCGTCAAAGGATTCTAGAAGCTTTAGGTGGAGATGTGAATGTTAGGAATCCTGATACATTTAAAAATATGGGTATCACATATGATGAAATAGATGGAAGTTGGTATGATAGTTTAAATAAGATAGATATATCAAAAAATAAACTAGATCAAAATACTATAAATAATATTTGGCATGAAATTAAAGAATTGAGATACAAATCTTTAAATAAAATATTACCTGAGGCTTCATTACTAATCTTAGATGAAGCACATAAAATGAAGAATGAAGATACTGTAAGGAGGCAATCATTAGAAAAATCATTAATGAACAATTTTAATAAGGCAATATTTCTTACAGCAACTCCCTTTCAATTACACGATGGAGAACTAAAATCAGTTATGAGAATGTTTGAATCTGCAAATATAGGAAGGGATAAAATCCAAGCCTTTCGTAACAAGGTTGAAATATTATTTTATGAGATGAACAGATACAAAAATCTTGTTAATGAATTTTCTATGTATGTAGGACGGCTTTCATATGCAGAGAGCGTTAAATTTGAAAAACTTATTGTAGGTGAATCTATTGAAGACTTAGGTTATGATGTAAATATAACCTATAGTACCTATAAAAATATAATTGAGCAAAAGAGATCTTTAGAGGATATAATGAGACAAATCATTGTGAGAAATGTAAAAGCCAAAGATAAATATAGAAAGGAGATTATTGGTTCCTTAGAAAGTAATGATAAAACTAAAGCAGATAATGATAGAACAGAAG
>CAZIII010000193.1:0-4219 GCA_964539425.1 uncultured Tissierellaceae bacterium
CAAAAAGGCAAGAAATAGTAAATGCCATTGTAGATCAAGGTTATAATTTAAATTTAAAGAAAGATTAATCTGCCAAATAAAAAATAATCAATATATAACTATAATAAAGGAGGTCTTTTAATAGTTATGTCGAATGTATAATAGAGGATATACAACAGTATAGATTAAACGGGACAACACACCTGTCCCTTTGTCCCGCCATTGTAGATCAAGGTTATAATTTAAATTTTAAATAATCTTAATTAGAGGTGAATTAACTTGAAACACTATAAAAAGACAATTTTTGTATCCATTATAGTTGCATTAGCATCACAAATTAGTATAGGGCTAATAACTAGTGACTTTAGAGTTTCAGCAGGTATAATTTTTTTTGTTTTATTCCTTTCTTACTATGAAGAACTAAAGCCAATTCCCCTGGGAATATTATCTGGTATAATGGTGTATTTTTTAAGAGTGATGGTGTATTTTTTAATAAATAGAAACATTAATGATATAGGAATATCATACCTGCTAGAAATACTATTTTATATTTTTTATGCTATTATATATTCATTGCTAACGAATAAGGATAATAAAAACAATATAAATTCTGTATTTTTTATTATGATTATCAGTGATTTAGGTGCTAACTTTATAGAAGTCTTAGTAAGAACTTCTATAGATAATTCGCCTTTTCCATGGGAGATTGGTACAACCCTATTTATCGTAAGTATACTCCGTTCTACAATAATATGGCTCTTATTAAATGGATTTAAGTATTATAGGATGCTGCTTCTAAAGGAAGAACATGAAAATCGATATAAAAAATTACTATGGCTCACATCTCAGCTAAAAACAGAAATGTATTGGATCGAAAAGAATATGGATAATATAGAAAAGGTTATGTCTGAGTCCTATGAATTATTTGAAAAGATCAACCTTAATGAAGATAATGAAAGTTGGGCAAATAGAGCATTAAGTATAGCTAGAGATGTCCATGAGATAAAGAAGGAAAATGGGTTAGCAATACGAGGAATGCAAGAAATTACAGAAAGTGAACTTAAGGATAAAGGCATGAATTTTAAAGATATTATGAATATACTTTTTGAGACTATGAAGAGAGAAACAAGACGATTAGATAAAGATATTGAACTTGTATTTAATATAGAAGAAAATTTTTATACTTCTAAACACTACTATTTTATGTCCATGTTTCGTAACCTTATTATGAATAGTATGGATTCAATACCCAGCTCACAAAAGGGAGCTAAAATTAGTGTAATTCATCAAATAGATGGAGACCAACATCATTTTATAGTATCTGATAATGGAACTGGCATAGATGAAGAAGGTTTAAAGTTTGTTTTTTCACCTGGGTTTTCAACTAAGATAAATTATAATACAGGTGAAGTGAATAGAGGCCTTGGACTAAGTATAGTTCAGTATATTGTAGAAGATCAACTGGGAGGTAGAGTAAGTGTTAGCTCCACAGTAGGAAAGGGAACTAGCTTTTATATATACATTCCAAGAAGTGGATTGGAGGTAACAGCTTAAAATGAAAATATATATAGTTGAAGACGATGCTAATATTATTAAAATACTGGGAATGATAATAGAGGATAAAAACTTAGGTGATATAATTGGAATGGCTGATAACGGAATATCTGCTTTAGAAGAGATAGAAAGATTGATTCCTGATATTGTCTTAGTTGACTTGCTAATGCCAGGTAAAGATGGTATTAATTTAGTAAGAGAGGTGAAGCCTATACATCCTCATATTCAATATATTATGATTTCCCAGGTATCTTCTAAGGATATGATATCAAAGGCCTATCAAAGCGGAATAGAATACTATATATCAAAACCTATAGATGCTATTGAAGTACAAACTGTAATTAAAAAGGTTATAGAAAAGATTAATATGAACAATAAACTCTCTCAAATTCAAAGCTTGTTTTCTGGTGAATCTAAGGAGACTAAAAAACAAGGAAGTAATATTAATAGTATGGACGGAGTAAAAAGAGTGATGCAAAGGATTGGACTTATGGGGGAGTCAGGCAGTCAGGATATTGTAAATATTTCTAAGTATTTAATTGATACAAATCAAAACATGTCTCATTTTACAGTAAAAGAACTTTGTAGCCACTTTTCTGATAATCCTAAAACCTTGGAACAAAAAATCAGAAGGACAGCCACTGTTGGAATGATTAACATTGCAAATATAGGAATAGAAGACTATATGAATGAAATATTTACAGAATACTCCAATGGATTATATAATTTTGAGCAAGTTAAAATAGAGATGGATTTCATTAGAGGAAAAAGCAAAAAGAGAGGTAAGATAAATATAAAAAAATTCATAGATGGAATAGTTTATTATGGTAGTATTAAATAAAAAATGGTCAGACTAAGGAGAAAATTCTTATCTGGCCTTTTTCTATTTCTAAAAACTATTATAAGAAAGTTTGAAAAACTTTTATTATGTATTGAAACTTTTTACAACTATTTGAAGTCCGTAAGATATACTCAATTAAGAGATTAGAAGACTAAAGTCTAGTTTGTGTTCTATTTGTAAAGTGTCACAGGCAATAGCCAAAATTACTTAAAAAATAGGAGGATTAATTATGGAATCGGTAGCAGCAATAGTTGGTTTTGTAAACACTATTTTATGGGATTATATATTGATATTTGCGCTAATGGGTATAGGTATTATTATGACTATTAGGCTAAAATTTCCACAGTTTACAAGATTATTCCCAGCATTAAAACAAATGATAGCTGGTATAATGAATAAAGAACCAATAGAAGAAGGAAAAATGACACCGTTTCAAGCCTTATCAACAGCTGTTGCAGCGCAGGTTGGGACTGGAAATATAGTAGGGGTAGCTACAGCTATAGCAGCTGGAGGACCAGGAGCAGCATTTTGGATGTTGCTGTCAGCATTCTTTGGAATGGCTACAATTTTTAGTGAATCAGTTTTAGCACTAAAGTATAGAGAAACAAAAGATGGAGAATTAGTAGGTGGACCTGCATATTATATAAAAAATGGTTTAAAATCTAAGGGATTAGCAATATTTTTCTCTATAATTGCAATTATAGCATTAGGTATTGTTGGTATCATGGTACAGTCAAATTCAGTTGCAGGTTCAGTAAGTCAAGCCTTTGGAGTACCAGTAGTTTCAGTTACAATTGGTCTTGCTATAATAGTAGCCCTTATCTTAATGGGTGGAATGGGAAGAATAGCATCATTTGCAGAAACAGTAGTACCTGTTATGGCTGGTGCTTATATACTAGGAAGTTTAATAATTATAATAATGAATTATGCTGATTTTATTCCAGCAATAAAAAGCATATTCGTAGGAGCATTTTCACCTGGGGCAATTGGTGGAGGTGTGCTGGGTATAACAGTTCAGCAAACTGTAAGATTTGGTTTAGCAAGAGGACTTTTCTCAAACGAGGCTGGAATGGGTTCAACTCCACATTCACATGCAGTTGCTGATGCTAAGCATCCAGCAGAACAAGGATTTACAGCCATGATAGGAGTTTTCATATCAACATTTTTAATTTGTACATCAACAGTAATGCTAAACCTTTCATCAGGAGCATATAGTGTAGGTATATCAGCAGCTGAAATGACTCAAGGAGCAACCGTAATGACTCAAAATGGCTTTGCATCAGGATTTGGTTCATTTGGTGGAATGTTTTTATCCATATGCTTATCTTTCTTCTCACTTACTACAATAGTAGGATGGTATTTCTTTGCAGAGTCAAATGTGAAGATGATTATAAATGCTAAGTCTGTAACTTTAAATGCTTTTAAAGGCCTTGTGCTGAGTGCCTTAGTGCTAGGAACTATGATAGAACCCACTTTCGTATGGCAATTAGCAGATATGTTTATGGGTTTGATGGCTATACCAAATATCATAGCTTTATTCCTACTATCCAAGGAAGTTAAGGAAATACTTGATGACTATGATACATGTGTAAAAATTGACGATGTTTATTGGGAGTACGAATATGAAGATATTGAAGAAAATAAAAAGAAGAAGAAGAAGAAATTAGTCTTAAGAAAAGGATTATCTACTACAATGTTAAAATAAAAATATACAATGGGGACGATTCTCTGCAATTAACAATGCAAGGAATTGTCCCCATTACAGTGTCACCTATAACATTCTAATAAAATGTCTAACTCCTATAATAATTACTTATCCTAGCCTCTCCTATTATAGATGGAATT
>CAZIII010000194.1:0-4212 GCA_964539425.1 uncultured Tissierellaceae bacterium
CTTCTTTTTAAGATTGATAGCAGTCTAAAACAGTGGGGACAGTCCCCACTGTTTTTACTTTGACCCCTTTTCCAATAGATTCCATTCATATTGACACTTTTGTCTTTCACCTTCCAGATACATTTCGTTATTCTGTTAAATAATCAAAATCTTTGAACTGGAACATTTACATCCTCTCCTATTATATTGTACATTTTTGTATTTTTGATGAAAACAATAATTTTATTCTAGTAGTAAACTCGACAATATTTAAGACAATAGATAGTAATCATTTACTCTGGCACCAATTGTGGAACTTATATGCACTCTTTGTCACAATATATTTTTATTTAGCCTCAAGATGCTCCTCCTTCAATCTAATAATATCCACATCTTTATACTGTTCTTTAATCTTATTAGCAAGTCCTTCAATTCCAAATATCTCCGTAAAGGTATGACTACCCACAATTAAATTTATTCCAACAAACTTAGCATATTCCATAGTATACAATATTCTTTCACCAGTTATATAGACATCACAATCATTATCAACTACTTCTTTTACGTCGGTCGTTAGAAATCCTGCACCACAAACTAAACCAACTCTTTTTATGCCTCCATCCTTAAACTTCCATGAGTAAACTGGCTCTTCCAATATAACTTCTAACTTTTCTACTAGTTCTTCAAATGATATTTCTCCATTAAACTCTGCAATTCTCCCACAATAAAACCCATCTTCTTCATGAGACTTTTTTATGATTTTTAACCCTAGTTTCTCGATCAAAGAATTATTTGTACCAAAATCACAATCATCTAATGGAAGATGATTATAGTAATGTGAAATGTTATACTCCATTAGCTTTTCTTTACAGGCATCTTTAAGTCCAAATATAAATTCCCAAGCATCATGATGAGTTATCATTAAATCTACATTATTTCTTCTAGCTTCTTCAATTGTATCAAGAGTTAAATTGGTGCAGTATCCGATTCTTTTAATATCCTTATTAACTCCTACAGTAATTCCACTCTCTTCTTCAAAGTGAATATTATCTTTTGTATCAAATAAGCTTACAATAAACTCTTCTATTTCAGTTAGTCTCATTTTAATGTCCCCTTTTATAAATCCTTAATTTATACTTAGAACTTAATATATTTATATTTTAATCTTCACTATCCCTGATTCGTTTTCCTGAATCTTATACAATATATTTGATCCATCACTTCTTCAGTTATAACTTCAAATCCTATCTTTTCACCTAATTCAATATAATAATCCATATCTAGTCTAGTCTTATGCCACCTTATCCCATAGGTTGTTGTAACCTTTTTATCTTTTAATTCGATTTCTAATGGTACCAAAAATATATCTTTAATCCCTCCCGGATATTGAGGAACAGTAACATCCCAGATAACAAATTCACCTTCATCTTTTAGAACTTCATATATCTCCTCGAATACCGTCAAATGATCTTGACTATCTATGTACATCATGGTAAAAAATGATGTTACTAAATCAAAAGTACTATCTAGAAATTTCAAATCCCTTGCATCCATAATGATTTTCAACGGTCCCTCTGGTGCTTCTTCTAGTTCATCTCTTCTAGGGTCAATAGCAATCACCTTTTCACCCAGAACTTGTCCAATAATTCCTTCACCACCACCGCCAATATCTAATACTTTACCTTTATGATTAAATTCTTTTAAATCAATTCTCTGAAGGTCAATGGAAAACATCCTTTCATTTTGATTCATTTTATATTCCTCCTCTTTATATTACTAATAAAATCTAACCTTAGATCATTCATATTAACTTTTGGAATACCTAAAGTTCTATTATTAAACTCACCATGGAAATCTGAACCTGCTGAAATCATTAAATTGTTTTCATTACAAAATTTTACATAGTATTTTGCATCTTCAATATTGTCTAAATATGGGGAAAAACATTCTATACCTGAAATTCCATAATCCTTCCATTCTTCTAATACCTTTAATGATAACTTTTCTCCTTTTTCATAAGCACTTGGGTGTGCAAGAAATGAATAACCTCCTGCTGCCTTATTTATGTCGATTACTTCTTTTGGTCCCTTAAAACATAATCTTTCATTACTCCTTTTCATAATTTCAAAGTAACCTGTCATATCTTCAATAATACTCTTATCTAATAAGTAATTTAAAGATTTCCATCCACCTCTATTACTTTCATATTTGTATGTAAAATAATCTTCAATATCTTTTATCCTAATTATCTTTTTTAGATATTCTATAACTTTAGTATTATTTTCATTTCTTTGAAACATATTAAACTGGAGTAGCTCCTGTATTTCCAAATTTTTGTAATCAAAATCATATGCAGTTATATGATACTCCTGATCATTATAGGTACAAGATATTTCAACACCAATAACATAGGAGATATCATTTGGGATACTATTAATAATTTTTAAACTATTATCAGTAGTATCATGGTCAGTAATAGAGAATACTTTTATATCCTTTGCAATTATTTGTTCCAATAATTCTTCAGCAGTCCAAGTACCATCTGATGCACTAGTATGTAGGTGCATATCAACCTGAAAATTTACTTCGTCCATAATTTCACCTCTTTGATTTTATTTTCCTATATCCTTAATATATCGCAATTCAATGGGTTTATTAGAAAAATGGCTATGTTTTCTAGTTCCGTCAAATATAAAACCACATTTCTCATAAAACCTTATTGCTCTTTTATTTTCTTCATAAACCCATAAGGAGACTCTTTTGCAGCCTTCATCTTGTAGTATATTAATAACTCTATCCATTAGTCTTGTCCCTAATCCTTTTCCCCAGTATTCTTCAAGGATATATATTGAATAAATAGATCCACAATACTCTATTTGCTCATCGTTAGCCTTATTTGCAAATACTAGACCAGCAGGTATACCATCATATGTTTGAATCAATATAATTTCTTCATCTGCTATAAATTTTTCAAATTGTTGCTGTCTTCTTTCTTTATCTAAGTATTTTATTATTTCATCTTTAGCTATTAAGTCACTATAAGCTGATCTCCAGCTTTCAACAATAATATTCGCTAGACTACTAGCATCTTCTAGAACTGCTCTTCTTATCTCAAATGTCAATACACCAACCCCCAGTTTATTTTTATCGTTTTTACTTATAGCTCAAAACACTTTAATTATGGTAAATGAATAACTTTATAATTCCAATACATACTAATTAAAAGGAGATGATTAATTATGAATAGTAAGTATTCTATTGGATTTTTAATAGCATCACTTTCACAAGCAGGAATAATAATGGCAACGGAATCATTAGGCATATCTACCCTAGGAGCAAAGTTTACTATTATGCAGATCTTAATACACATAATAGTTGGTCAAATTCTTGGCTATATACTTTTCTTCCTAATGAATAATATGGAATTTATGAGGAAATTTAATATTTGGATAATCGGAAGTGCTGCGGGAATTATAGCTTGGGTTATTCTATTAACTATTAATTCTTCACTTGGAAAAGTAAAGACACCGTGGAGTCAAGGAGCTTCAACAATTTTAGCAAGTGTAATTGCCTTTATGGTGTTTGGTGTAATTGCAACTTATACTATAAAGAAATATGATTATAAGGTAGACAAAGTTTAAGTATTATTTTTAAAAGTAGATATTCAATATCTACTTTTAAATTTTATACAATAAGAATATAGTAGGGATTGTCCATACCCATTGTTTTATTCTATTTGCTTTGGATAAATCAAACTAGAACCTTTTATAATAGGTATTGCACCATACATGCCTAATTCATGGGTTATGGTTTTACTTTCAGTCATAATATGATAAACATTGATTCCTCTTAACACTAAAGTGTTTGATATAAGTAATCTATGACATCTCCAAGGAACACTTTCTGCACACATATAACATACTCTTTTCTTCTGTCCCATGGATATTAATTCAGTTATCCCTTCTTCGTATTCTGGTGTCAAAGTATATCCAGCATAATTTCTAAATGCTGTATTTTCCCAACCATTTATCAACAATTCATCTAAATCTTTTCTACCTTTCCTTCTGCCACCAAGTTCTTTCATATGAATATATTCTATACCATTCTCTGGAATCCATTTCTCCATATTTTCTTTATTAAATTGTGGAACATACTTGCTACCAGGATAGGATCGTACGTCTACTAATACTTCTATATCATATGCTTTTAGAATAGAAACAAATTCTTCCTGGC
>CAZIII010000195.1:0-1115 GCA_964539425.1 uncultured Tissierellaceae bacterium
TGGATATTTAGAAATTTGATTGTTAAATAAATTATGATATAATTAATATATAATGTATAGTTAAATAAGAAGGAGGCTTATGACTATGACTTCCAATTTCATTTCAGTTGAAACTATAAGAGAAAAAACAGTTCCCATATTTGAAAATTATCCAGTAAGTAAAGCAATATTATTTGGTTCTTATGCAAAAGGCAATGCCACAATAAGCAGTGATATAGACTTATACATTGATACAAATGGAAAGTTAAGAGGACTTGATTTTGTTGGATTGCTAGAAATACTTGTTAATACTTTAGAAAAGGATATAGATTTGATTGATAGATCTCATATTGAACAAGATTCTTTAATAATGCAAGAAATAGAAAATGGAGGTATGGTTATATATGAAAAATCAAACGATTATTCAAAAGATAATTAACTATATAGACTCCATATTAAAATATATCAATGATGTAGATTATGCTGAATTTAGAAATAATAGTATGATGGTTGAAGCTTGTGTGTTTAATTTAAGCCAAGTAGGGGAGTTAGTCAACAAGCTTGATAAAGAGTATCTTTCAAAACATCACGAGATACCTTGGTTTAAAATGCGTGGATTAAGAAATCGTATAGTCCATGATTATGAAGGAGTAAATTTAAATCTAATATGGGAAATTATTGATGTAGATATAAGGGAGTTAAAGGAACAGTTAACGAAGCTAATTAATTAGCTTCGTTTTTATATCGCTGAAATTAAGAAATATATCCTCCCACCAAGGGAATAATATCAACCTACGACATCTTTATTGACCTCTCAAGATAGGTTATGGACAATTTTTTCCATGGTCTATTCCTGCACTTATAAGTAGTGCTGTTGGGAGTGACAATGCTATTATTGAAGTTATCAGTATTATTATTGTACTTTTAACAAGTGTGTTTGGGTTAGTGGGAACTATGTTTTGGTGGAGATATGCTGATCAAAGTTAGAAAGATAGAAGAAACATAAATCATTTTTAGCTGCTGGTTTTCTTTCTTTAACTTTATTAGTTCATTTACTTTGGGGATCTATTATCTTTTTCCTTGAAGAATCCGTTTGTTTGGCTCCTTTTTCTATTATTAGTTTACATGACCTTATT
>CAZIII010000195.1:1125-4195 GCA_964539425.1 uncultured Tissierellaceae bacterium
AAGATATTCCAGAGAATTCTGAGATGTTTTCCCTGATAGATACACTTTAATCTCTCAAATTAGAGTTTGAATCACTTGATAGGGTGGGTTTAGAAAATATGATAAATTCACCCTTTAAACAACAAAATTTATAGATAAATTAGAAAGATAAGTAGGTTTACAATAGAAACAACTATAATAAGGTCATGTAAACTCTCGGATAATTTATCTCCAATCAAGATTTCTAAGTCCTTTCTGATATAGTCAGCTTTATACAATTTTTTCGTAACAAAACTTATAACTCTTACACAAAATAAGAATTTTATAGGAAAAAGTTTAGGTCAATCGAAGACCAAATAGACTTCGTCCTTTTTTTATTTTTAATACAAAAGGAGAGAAACGGAAAAGATAAGATGTAATGTTTATATATAATACATATATGATATAATTAAAATATGGAAGTTAAATGAAGTTTGGAGAAGTGAATATGGATAAATATAAATACTCCAGATATTTGATTATCTAAATGAAAGTTTAATAGAAAACAATGATTATACTAAAATGATGAAGACTAAAGTCAGTAGAGAACTATAATCTAATCAAATAATGGAGGTCAATTATGAAAAAATATGTTATTACAACTGAAAGCGGTTCAGATCTATCTAAAGAAATGATAGAACGCTATAATATACAAGTCGTTCCGATGCATGTAACAATGGAAGATCAAACGTATCCTGATGGTAGTTTTGATGTTCAAAAGGTTTTTGATTATTATGAAGAAACAGGTAATCTACCTAAAACATCTGGTTCTACACCTCAAGATAATATAGAGGTTTTCAAGCAAGTTTTTGCTAAACATCCAGATGCATATATAATCCACATTGCATATTCTGCAGTAACAACTGTTTCCTTCAATGCGGCAAATATTGCAGCTCAAGATTTTAAAAATGTCTACCTTGTAGACTCCAAGCATGTATCTATAGGAGCAGCTGCTATTGTTAAAGCAACCGCTCAATTTATTGAAGATAATCCTAATGCAAATCCTGAATCAATTATTGCTTTTGTCGAAGAGATTAGAGAACGCACCCATATGGTTTTTCTACCCAAAACCCTTCTTTATCTAAAAGCTGGCGGTCGTGTCTCAAATCTAGCCTTTTATGGTGCCAATCTGCTGAAGATTCATCCATCGATTGTATTAGAAAATGGATACTTGGTTTCTGGTGGAAAATACCGTGGATCCTTTGATAACTGCTTAAAAAAGCTGTTTAATACTTTTTTTAAGAGCTATAACATTGACCTGGATACAGTTCTGGTAGTAGGTGCTCCCGGTGTGGAAGACAATCAAAAAGAGAGGATTTACGATTTGCTAAGAGAAAATGGTATTCAAAAAGTTAAATGGATGGAAGCAGGTGCTGTGATTTCCAGTCATGGTGGACCCGGAGCAATTGGCATCTCAGGGATTGAAAAAATAGCTGACTAAAGAGATAAGAAGAGATACTATATCCGTATAGCCGGAGCAGGATAATAAGGTGTCATGCATTACTCTATAATCCTGTGGTTTTTGTTTTGATAAGATAAATGGAATTTACATCATGGAACTATAGGACCTCCGCCAAGGAACCAGTGGAAAGTCGGTCATATAGTTTCATGTATTTTAAATCTGTAAAGTGTGGGTACCTGATAACTATTTAATAATAATTGGGAAAGAGATGAATAAATGGCAAAAATAAATTTTAAAGATTTTAAATTAAGTGAAGAATTATTAAAGGCAATCAATTTGTTAAATTTTGCAAATCCTACTAAGGTACAGGAACACGCAATACCAAGTATTTTAGATAATAAGGATATAATTGTAAAGTCTCAAACTGGAAGTGGAAAGACAGCTGCATTTGCTATACCAATATGTGAATTAGTTGATTGGGATGAGAACAAACCTCAAGCATTGATACTAACACCAACAAGGGAATTGGCTATTCAAGTTAAGGAGGATGTATTCAATATTGGTAGATTTAAAAGACTTAAAGTAGCCGCAGTTTATGGTAAAGCGCCTATTTCGAATCAAGAAAAGGAGCTTAAACAAAAGACGCATATAGTAGTAGGGACACCAGGTCGTACTATTGATCATATTGAAAGGGGTACGTTAGATACTTCAAACATTAAATATATTGTTATTGATGAAGCTGATGAGATGCTTAATATGGGTTTTATTGAGCAAATTGAAACAGTAATAAATAGCCTTACACAGGATCATGTAACTATGCTATTGTCAGCTACAATGCCATTAGATATAGCGGATTTATGCAATAAATATATGAACAATCCTAAATTTGTTGAAATAGATGATGAAAATAAGGCTGTAGATAGGATAGAGCAAGAAAGATATGATATAGAAGAATTAGATAAAATAAGGTTGTTAAGAGACATTACAATAGTTGAAAACCCTGATAGCTGTATGATGTTTTGTAATACCAAGCTAATGGTAGATGAAGTTTATAGCGAGTTATATAGACTGGATTATTCCTGTGAAAAAATCCATGGTGGTATGGAACAAAGAGATAGATTAAAAGTAATGAATGATTTTAAGCTAGGTCATTTTAGATATCTTATAGCAACAGATGTTGCTGCAAGAGGGATTGATGTTGACAGTATTAGCCTTGTAATCAATTATGATATACCACAAGATAGGGAAAGCTATGTCCATAGAATTGGAAGAACTGGAAGAGCTAATAAGTTTGGAAAGGCTATTACATTTGTTGCTCAAAAAGAAAAAAGGTTTCTAGAAGATATTGAAGAATATATTGAAAAGGAAATTCCATTGAAGGATAGACCTGATAAAGAAACTGTTAGTCAGTCAAAGATAGAATTTGAAGAAAAAATAAATACTAGGCCTGAAATAAAAGAATCAAAAGGTGCTGAGTTAGACAAAGAGATTTTGAAGCTTCATATAAATGCAGGAAAGAAAACTAAGATGAGAGCATCTGATATTGTAGGCACCCTATGCAGCATCGAAGGCATAACAAAGGATGATATAGGTATTATAAATATAATGGATGTATCTACTTTTGTTGAAATTTTAAATAATAAGGGTGAG
>CAZIII010000196.1:0-4170 GCA_964539425.1 uncultured Tissierellaceae bacterium
AAAATAGAGAAAATATATCTATCAGGTGATGGAGCAAGCTGGATAAAACAAGGAATAGGCTGGATAAATAAATCAGAATATGTATTAGATAGATTTCACCTATCGAAATATGTAAAAAAGGCTACAGCTCATCTTCCACATATAACACACGCTCTGTGGAATTATATAAATAGATTAGAAAAAGAAAATGTAAGAGAACTATTTCAAGTGATCTTAGAAGAAACAGAAATCGATACAAAAAAAGCATCAGTTAAAGACTCAAGAAGATACATTCTCAATAATTGGGAAGGAATCAAAAACCAATACAAAGAAGACTATATAGGTTGCAGCGCAGAAGGTCATATAAGCCATATACTATCAGATAGACTAAGCTCAAGGCCTCTTGGATGGTGCAGAGAAGGAGTAGACCAGATGGCAAGATTAAGAGCTTTTAAAACTAATGGTGGAAATGTTTATGACTTGTTTAATCAAAGAAGAGATCAGCAATTAAAAGAAGAGAGAATACTAAAATTAAGCAAAAGAAATATTGATAAAAAGATAATATCAAAAACAGCAAATGAAGTAATTGGAAATATACCCATATTGTCAGATGGTAGAAATAGTGGCTTAAATACTATACTTAAGTCTCTTAGAGGAGCTTAGAATTAATATTTAATATATTGGAATACTTTTATTTATAAAACCCAAAGTAACTTGACACTATCAGTTATGGTAATATAATCATAATACTAACGTTAGATAGCTTGCAAAAGTAACTATAAGGAGATGTAAAAAAATGGAAACCATAGATAAAATAAAGTATGAAGCATATATACTATTTGCTGAAAGAGGTTATGCAGGTACATCTATGAGGGATATTGCAAATAAAGTAGGTATTAAAGCTGCATCAATTTATTCTCATTATAAATCAAAGGAAGATTTATACATTGATATATTTGAAAATTGTATTAAGCAATATGATATAGGAGTTAGTCTAAATGATGATTATATAGATATCCCTTTAGAAGAAAAGATGCTAGAGCTATTACGGAAACAAGTTTTTTTTCTTGAGAAAAATCCACATATATTAAGTTTTTTAGCAAGAACTATTTTTTTCCCGCCTTTTGAATTAAAAGATAGACTACAATTGGTAATTGAAGAAAACAAAAATATATCTAATATGAAAAATTACTATGAAATATATCATGATTTAAAAAAGAATAATAAGATAAAAAATACTATAACAATAGATCAATTTATATCTAGTTTTGATATGTGTATTCTAAGATACTTTATTGGGAAATTAGGATTAAATTATTATAAAGAGCAAGAAAGCATTGAAAATATATTTAATTTTTATTGGGAAGAGATTAAATCTATAAATTAACATAAAATAGAAGACAAAATTAAGGCTAGAAGACAAAATTAAGGCTAGAATACAAATATCATTTTTATGTAGGACTTTTAGATTTCATTCTTATTTGGATTGATTTGATAGACTTTACATATTTGTAAAATAGCATTAAAGTAAAAAATTATCTCTTCATTTTATTGAATTATAATCGATAGGATATTACTGGAATGTAATAGAATTATATTAACCATCTATAAATATAACTTACAGTATTTAAAGATACATATTAAGATATCCAAACAGTAAATTCGGGATAAAAAGTAGTATAGAACAATCTAAAGGGGAACAAGGAATGAAACCGGGTAAAATAAGTGGTATTAAAAAAGATATTATTAGAGGTTTTTTTGTTTTTTTCATAGCAACAGGGATATTAGGGGCTATTTTACTTAATACAATATTCATTGAATCATTTGAAAAATTAGAAAAAGAAGACGCTATTAAAACTGTGGATGTCGTAAAAAATGAGATAAATTTTAGGCTAAAGAATATTCTTACCTCTGCTTCTGATTGGGGCACATGGGATGAAACATATCTCTATACGCAAGGGCTTAATACTAACTACATAGAATCCAATCTTGTTGAGGATACTTTTGATTCGCTTAATTTTGACATTTGTATTATTGCAGATGATTCTGGAAATGTACTTTACGGTAAACAGATAGATTT
Source organism: uncultured Tissierellaceae bacterium (assembly GCA_964539425.1). Taxonomy (GTDB): domain Bacteria; phylum Bacillota; class Clostridia; order Tissierellales; family Tissierellaceae; genus JAVKTS01. The sequence goes on from CAZIII010000196.1 coordinate 2,060, forward strand.
TGAAACCGATGAGTTAAAAGTAATAGATCAGTCAGTTTCTAAGATGCTTAAAGCTTCAGGAATTTTAGAAAACAAAGATACTGAAACTTACTTCAATGATATTTTATTAATTGATGGAAGTCCATATTTAATTGGGGCGTATCCTATAGTTAGAACAAATGGCAGCGGCCCAGTTAAAGGCCATTTTATATTTGGAAGAATATTAGATGATACTATGATGAACGAAATATCAAGCAAGCTAAATCTAGACCTTTCATTTGAGTTGATTTCTAAATCGGATTATGATCAAGCAACTAAACTAAACGAACAAGGAACTGAAATCTTATCAAAAAATGAAAATTATATTTTGGGTGCTTATTATATACCAGTATTATTTGAAGAATATTATACTAAAATAAGCATAAAAATTCCAAGGGATGTTATGAAAGTAGGACTTAAATCTAAGAAAACTATTCTAACAATAGTTCCCTTAGTATTTATGTTTATCCTATTATTACTTTGGATTTATTTAGATAAACAAGTCCTATCAAGAATAGTGAAGTTAAATAAGCAAGTATTGACTATAAAAAATGAAAACTCAATATCTAGTCGTATTAAAATCAATAGGACTAGATATGATGAAATAATTGAATTGACTAAAAGCATCAATAGTATGCTAGATAGTGTTGATAAAACTAAAGAATTAGAAATTTCTAATCAGAGATTAGAAGTCGAAATCATTGAACGTCAAAGAATACAAGAAGAAGTAACCTTTTTAGCTTATCATGATGCTTTAACCGGATTACCTAATCGTATGCTGTTAAGCGATAGATTAAATCAAGGTATTCTTCAAGCTAAGCGAAAGGAAACTTTAATTAGTATTATGTTTATAGACATTGATGAGTTTAAAATTATTAATGACACATTAGGCCATGACCAGGGTGACGAATTATTAAAACAATTTGCCACAAGGTTATCCAAAATAGTACGAAAAAACGATAGTGCTTGCCGTATAGGTGGAGATGAATTTATTTTATACTTTAATGGTTATGAAAATGAAGAAGCTCTAGACATTATTGCTTCCAAAGTAATGAATATTTTTAAAAATCCATTTTATTTGAGAGGACAAGCGTATTATATCACCGGTAGCATGGGGATATCTCAATATCCTCTAGATGGAGAAGATGTTGAAACACTTATTAAAAATGCTGATATTGCAATGTATAAAGCTAAAAATCTTGGTAAAAACCAATATCAGAAATTTTAAAATGACTTAAAGTACTCAGCAATTGAAACTATGTCATTAACTAAGGATCTATATAGGGCTATTGAACGAGATGAAATGATGCTGTATTACCAGCCACAGGTTAATGGTCTTACTGGGGAGATAATTGGAGTCGAAGCACTCTTACGTTGGAATCACCCCGATCATGGGTTTGTTTCACCTTTTAAATTTATCCCATTAGCTGAAAAAACAAGACTAATCTTACCAATTGGCTACTGGGTTTTAAAAACTGCATGCCAGCAGTGTAAAACTTGGCAAGAAAAGGGCTTTAAACCTATTAGAGTAGCCGTTAACTTTTCAGTTTATCAACTTGAATATCCAGAAATTATTGATCAGATAAAAGAGGTTTTAGAAAAGACATCTTTAGAAGCTAAGTATTTAGAAGTTGAAATTACAGAGAGTACAGCTATGAATCATAATGGAAAGATAAAAGAGACTTTAGAAAATATAAAGGCTTTAGGTGTCACTTTATCAATTGACGACTTTGGGAAAGAGTATTCTTCTTTGAATAGGCTTAAAGAACTCCCTATTGATAGAGTTAAGATAGATATGTCTTTCGTCCATGGAATAGGAGTAAGTGATAAGAATAACACAATTACAAAGGCAGTTATATTACTTGCTGCTAATCTTGGATTAAAAACAATTGCAGAAGGAGTTGAAACAAAAGAACAGAAGGATTTCTTGAATCAACATATGTGTGATGAATTACAAGGATACTACTTGCATAAACCAATGCCAGCAGATGAAGTGGAAAATTTATTGACACCAAATCATTCAGTAAATTAAAGATGCATTTTATTTAATAAATGGAATTAAAGTATGTTGGAGAAGTTGAAAAGTATATTAA
>CAZIII010000197.1:0-4167 GCA_964539425.1 uncultured Tissierellaceae bacterium
AGGATAGAGCGACGCCCTCCTAAGGCGTAGGCCGGGGGTTCGATTCCTCTCCAGTACACCAAGGTGATTTTTAATGGACGATCTATTATATATGAGAAAAGCTTTAGAAGAAGCAAAAAAAGCAACTAGCATCTACGAGGTTCCCGTAGGTGCTATTGTTGTTTACAAGGGAGAAATAATTGGCAGGGGATATAATCAAAGGGAAACTATGAAAGATCCAACAGCCCACGCAGAAATGATTGCCATAATTGAGGCTAGTAAGTACCTTGATGCATGGAGGCTTATGGATTGTACCATGTATGTAACTCTAGAGCCTTGTGCAATGTGCGCTGGAGCCTTAGTGAATTCCAGAATAGATAGACTAGTAATAGGAGCAAGAGACCCTAAGAGAGGTTGCTGTGGCACTGTAGAGAATTTGACTAATCATCCTAGCTTTAACCATAGGTTAGAAGTAGAATTTGGAGTATTAGAAGACGAGTGCAGTAGTATAATCTCTAATTTTTTTAAAGAACTTAGAGAAAGCAAATAAATTGATAAATAAAAAACTCCCTATAGGAGTTTTTTATTCTTCTAAGCCAATTACAGTAGTGGGATCATCTTTAATCTTGTATATAAATAAGCCTGCAAAAGCAAAGATTACAATAATTAAAGGTGTTAGGTAGTTAAAGAATGCATATCTTCCATAATCCCATGCTGATATACCTAGCACACCGTATAGGAAGGCTCCACAGGTATTCCATGGTATTAATGCTGATGTAACTGTTCCAGATCCTTCTAAGGTATTGGATAAAAGTTTTGGATGAAGTCCCTTTTCTTTATATGCCTTTGCATACATTCTACCAGGAACAACTATGGCTATATACTGCTCTGGCATTGTAATATTACTAAATATACATGTAAATATAGTTGTAGCAATTAAGCCTCCTACTGATTTTACTTTTTTCAATATGGCGTGGACAATAACTTCAAGTTGCCCGGTTTTTTCCATTATTCCACCAAACATCATGGCTATTATAGTAAGGGAGATAGAATACATCATACCCATTAGGCCGCCTGCTGACAATAGTTCATCTATTAGTAGTATTTCTGATTGAGATTCATATCCTTCATAAGCTGCAGATAATAAACCTCCTAAATCAACTCCTTGAACCAGACCGCCAAGTATACCACCCAAGATAATGCCTACTGTTATACCAGGTATGGCAGGCATTTTAAACGCCATGGCAACTATAACAGCTAATGGTGGTAACAATAATATTGGAGAAATAATGAAATTAGCAGCAATTCCTTCCTTTATTGCATTGATAGAAGAAATATCAGTGCCTACATTTTCATAATTAAATCCCATTATCAAAAATATAATTAAAGTAATAATATAAGAAGTTAAAGTAGTAGGTAACATACCTTTAACATGTGTAAACACATCTGTACCCGAAACCGCTGGTGCTAAATTAGTCGTATCAGATAAAGGAGACATTTTATCTCCAAAGTAGGCTCCGGAAATAATTGCTCCTGCAGCCACTGGAGCTGGTATGCCTAATCCTGTGGCAATACCCATAAGGGCAATACCAATTGTACCAGCTGTACCCCAACTAGTACCTGTTGCTAAGGATGTTACAGAACAAATAAGAACGGTTGCAACTAGAAATATATTAGGCCTTAATATTGCCAAACCATAATAAATCATACTAGGAACAACGCCAGAAATTAACCATAGGCCAATAAGTATACCAATGATGGAGAGAATTATGACAGCTTGTAAGGCTTGATAAATACCATCAAACATTGACTTTTCAATTTCACTCCAGGTATATCCAATTTTTAATGCTATAAGCACTGCGAAAAAGGTTCCTATTAACATAGGTATATGTGGATCAGAACCATATATAATAATGCTAATTGCCATTACTGTAATTAAAAAACCAAATGATAATAATGCTTCCCATAAGTATGGCTTGCGGGCAATCTTTTTTTCTTTCATTTTTGCAAATCTCCTCCCTAGTGTCTAAAATTCTATTTGATTATAAAAAAAGATGTTCAGTTGTCAATGTATCTAAAGTATTTGTACAATGTAATGATTTTATTCCTCTTTTGAGAAAAGTCACATTTTTGTTATCTATTAATTTGAAGAGTTCTATGATATAATATTTAGGTATAATCATGGAGAGATGTCCGAGAGGCTGATGGTGGTGGTCTCGAAAACCATTGCGCAGTTATGCTGCGCCGGGGGTTCAAATCCCTCTCTCTCCGCCAGATAAAAAAGCGACAAACCGGAAATAAGGTTTGTCGCTTTTTTATCTGTATTTTAGAAAATATTAGTCTAAATTTTATTACTTTTTACTTTTTCAATTAAATCCTCTACCTTAGCTTTTATTAAGTCCCTAGTTTCCCTATAGCCTTCTATTGGTCCGCCAGAAGGATCATCTAAACCCCAGTCTTCACTATGACTATTTGCTACAAAGGGACACATTACATTACAGCCCATAGTAATAAGGAAATCTACCTCTTCAGGTATATCTGTTAAAAGTTTTGGAGTATGTTCACTCATATCCACTCCAGCTTCCTCCATTACCTGAACAGCAAGTGGTTTTACTTCGTGATAGTTTTCTGTACCTGCGGAATATACTTCAAGTACATCACTACCTAATTTCTTTGCCCATCCCTCTGCCATTTGAGATCGGCATGAATTGTGAACGCATATAAAGGCAACTTTCTTTTTCATTTTACTACACTCCTTTTAAGGATTATTTAGAGGTATTGAACCATCCTTTTGTATTGTTTGCTATCTTTACAAGGGTAAGCATTACTGGAACTTCTACTAATACGCCTACAACAGTTGCTAATGCTGCTCCAGACTGTAACCCAAATAATGAAATAGCTACTGCTACAGCTAATTCAAAGAAATTTGATGCTCCAATCATACCTGCTGGTGCAGCTATATTATGGGGTAATTTCCACGCCCTGGACCAAAGGTATGCAATAAAGAATATAAGGAATGTCTGAATTATTAAAGGTACAGCGATTAATACTATATTAATAGGATTATCAACTATTATTTGACCTTGGAATGAGAATATAATTATTAATGTTAGTAATAGTCCTATTATTGTAACGTTGCTAAACTTTGGAATAAAGGTCTTTTCAAAGTATTCTAAGCCTTTGTTTTTAGTGATAATTATCCTTGAAATCCAACCAGCAGCTAAGGGAATAACCACAAATAGAACAACAGACAAGAATAAAGTATCCCAAGGAATTGATATATTACTCATACCTAATAAAAATGCAACTATAGGGACAAATCCAACTAAGATTATAAGGTCATTTGTTGCTACTTGCACAAGTGTGTATGCTGGATCTCCTTTGGTTAAATGGCTCCAAACAAATACCATAGCAGTACAAGGTGCTGCTCCCAGAAGTACTGCTCCTGCAAGATAATCCTTTGCAAGATCAGGAGATATTAAGTTTTTAAAAACTACATTAAAGAAAAACATTGCTAATCCATACATTGTAAATGGCTTAATTAGCCAATTTGTAATCCATGTTATTATAAGTCCTTTTGGATTTTCACCAACTTTTTTTATACTATTGAAATCTACCTTCAACATCATCGGATAAATCATTAGCCATATCAAGACAGCTACAGGTACTGATACATTTGCATATTCAAAATTTCCTAAAAGCTTAGGTATCTCTGGAAGATAAACTCCTATTAAAACTCCAACTACCATACATATAGCTACCCATATTGTAAGATATTTTTCAAAAAAGCCTATTCCTGAAGGTAACTTCTCTTTTGTCATATTTATTCCACCTTTCTTTAGGAAGATCAAAGATTTCCTTCTTTATTTACAACCACATTTATCTACATCTTTACAAACACAATCCTCTGTATCGGTTATAAGATTCATTAAAAATAAAATAATCTTATTGCATTCCATAAGATTTAAGGAATAATAGCTCCATAGACCATCTTTTCTGAGACTTACTAGATTATTGTCCATTAGAACTTTCATATGATGTGAAAGCGTAGGCTGTGTAAAATCAAAATGCTCTAATATATCACATGCACACATTTCACCACATGATAGTAAATCAATAATTTGAAGTCTTTTAGGATCAGATAATGCCTTTATATATTTTGAGTTTTCTTCATAATTAAGTTTCATT
>CAZIII010000198.1:0-2928 GCA_964539425.1 uncultured Tissierellaceae bacterium
AATAATTGTCCAAATGCTGGCTCAGTCTTCAGTTTGTTTTTCTTTAAACTAATTATAGTCTCTCTGGCTTTATTACCTAAAAGATTAAGTATTTTGTATACCTCTTGCCCTGTTTTCTGATTTGTTTTCCAATATAATCCCTCCTAAATCCCTCTTTTTCTCCATGTCTTATGAAATAAATAGCCATATCTATTCCAGGGTCTTTATATAGCAATTTTGTCTTAAATTCCTCCTCTTATTTTTCTGGAAACAACTTCAAAGGTATGCCAGTGTTTTGGGTGTTCTATACCTTCTGAATCAATAGACTTCCCTTCATGTTCTCTTTCTTCAAACCATTCTATTTCAAAATCTTTAAAAAGCTCCATCACCTGCTCTTTTGTATGAAATGTTTTCTTAGTATTACCATGAGCCCAACTATCCTTATTGCCGAAAAAAGTTCCAGAAAAGCGACCGCCTATTTCTATCGCATCTTTTACTTTCTTCCACACCTCGGGATAGTCTTTTGCTTGTACAAATGGAAGGGCAAAGCTGGCATTTAGCCAATTACAAATTGGTAATTTCATATTTTCAAATCTATCCTCTACTATAATAAGATTCCCTTTCCTTTCTCCCTCCAAACCTTCATAGACTATATTAATTCCAAGGGTATTATAATCAAGGGCCATGACCTTCCAATCTGCATCCAGCATAAGTAGGCTATCTGCCCCTGCACCGCAACCAATATCTACTGCAAACCCTTTCCTGCTTGCAAACAACTCCAATGCTTTTTTTGCTGCATTTGAAGCTACATTTCGTTTTTTATCTTTTTGAAATGCATTCCAACTATCTGATGTTTTGTTGGCTTCCTGTTTTTTCATTGAACCACCTCATTTAAATTATTATTTTGCAGTGAACTATATCTCTATTTCTTTTTTGTTTTTTATAATCTCTTTTTTACTAAATGCATCTTAGCAAAATGTCTTTCCTCATTATATACAAATCCTAAATCCATATATCCCTTATCTAAAAACCAATCAAGAGGTCCATTTGGAAATGGAGTATTTTCAGAGGCTATGGCTATTATAGATGTAAAACCTAAACTAGATAATTCTTCCTCTAGAATCTGTAATGGATATGCTTTGTAATCACCATCTTCACTGGAGACAAAGGAACATGTAAGAAATGCTACATCCTTAGCCTTAGGTATAGGATAAGGAGCTACCATGGAGGGAATGAATTCTGCTCCTCCTATACAAATATTATTTAGGTAATGGAGTTTTCCCATATGGGGAAGATTATATTTCTTTCTTAAAGTTTTTATCCAATTTCCTTTTTTATTACAGTAAATGTTTTCCTTAGAAGAAGAACACAGAATACAAGTATCTACAATTGTTTCTTCTGTTAAATCTTTTATATCTCCTATAATAACATTGTTACTCATTTTAACAATATAAGGCTTTGCCTCTGGTATAATTCCATTTAAGATGCTCTCTAAGTTTCTAATAGAGATTGGTCCATGCCACCTTAATTTATCATCAATAACTGTCATATTAGGAGTAAATATATTTAAACTTTGAGCAGTCTTATAATCCTTTGATATATCAAATAAGCTAGTTTTACATCTTTTATCACTTTCAAAGGTACTTAATAACTCTCGCATCTTATAATTATGGGGACATTGATCTCCCCAATAATAAAAATCAATCTTTATCATGTCTTTCCTCCTCATCTTACTATATGACAAATATTTCAAACAATAAATATTATTCAATCCATGGATGACCTTCTGGATATGCTATATTCATGGCATTTATGAACCAATTATATCTTTCCTTTTCAAGTTTATTTATTACTGCATCAAAGTCCTGTTTATAATCCTTATTTTCATGATTTCTTGACTTATAGAGTAGTATCACTTCTGGGGCTAGAATACTGATCTTATCTTTTTTTATGAAAGCCATATCTGTACTAATTTTGATATCATGATTTTTTTGATAATAGAAAATACCATCTTCCACTTTATTAAATAAGACTTCTATAAAATCTAATTCTTTTTGTTCTCTGTCAATAAATTTCACATATTTAAATATACCATCGACTTTCTCTGTTTTTATAAAATCAGCACCCTTTTTATAACACCAAATATTGTCAAAGTATAAATCTCTGTGTTCAAGGGCAAATTCTATGGGCACTAACCTTTGGTTACCAACAGGTGCATCTATCTCCCACCCCTTTGATTTTAGATATTGAATGCATCCTCTCATATCATCAAAACTAAGAGTTATATCTATATCTTTATGCTTTCTTGTTATCTTTCCTAAATAAGTATCAATAGCAAATCCTCCACAAAGATGCCATTCCACATCCATATCCTCTAAGTGATTACATAAATCGTCTAGTAGCTTCATTTTTATCTCCTCTTATTTGTTTTTTCATTTCATAATTTATAACTTAATCCAATATCGTTGAATAATTTCCGAAAAAGTTTCACTATATAGTTCATTTTCTAATATTCCATTGTTTCTATGAATAACCTTAGCAGAAGGAATATTTACCTTATCGCAGGTAATTAACACTTTATCTAAACCTAGTTCTCTACATCTTTGCAAAGCTAGCTTTAACATTATAGTTGCATATCCCTTTTTTCTTTCAGTAGGTCTTATAGAATAGCCTATATGTCCACCTTCATTTAAGAGGAATTCATTTAACTTATGTCTTATATTAATCATGCCAATAATCTTATTATCTGATATTCTTACAAGAAAATATGTATTAGCAGGTACTTTTCCCTCTGGGATATTGTTAAAATCTATATCTCTTTCAATTTTCAACAACCACTCATCGTAATTATCATACCTATCAAGTCCACCGGTTCCATTGATTTCTGAATTATAATCTAGAAATTCTTGTATATATTCAAATGCATCTTTTTCATATTCTTTTGATGGA
>CAZIII010000198.1:3028-4152 GCA_964539425.1 uncultured Tissierellaceae bacterium
TGGCATCAAAGGCTTCCCATTGTATTTTGTCATCATAACACCAATCTTCATCTAGCTCTTTATTTGGTCTAAATACATTTAGTATAAAAAGTCCTTTATCTGATAAATGCTCTTTAACGCAGCTTAAACAACTTACGATATCTCCCTCCTCAGTTAATGCTTGAAAGGCTCTGAAAGGAGCAATAATTAGTTCAAACTTCTCTCTGAAATCAAACTTAGCCATATTTTCCTTTACTAAAGTAATATTATCCCTATATGATAAGTCTTTTAGCTTTTCATTAAAAATTCCAAGCATAGAGTCTGACAAATCTAATCCCGTTACCTTAAATCCAGATTCTGCTAATTTCAAAGCTACTCTCCCAGTACCACAGCCTAATTCCAACACTGGTCCCCCTGCTTTTAATGCATATTCATTATAAAAAAGTATATCATCTATTAAATTATCCCTATTATCATAATCATATAGCCAAGCAGAATTTTCAAAAATATTTCCTAATTCCATCATTTAGCCCTCCTAAAGATCAAATGAAAATACCTGTCCTCTTATTTGTCCTTGTTTATAATAATTCTTCTATATATTCTTTTTCAAATAATAGCGTTTATGTCCCTTTGGACAATCTTCTAATACTCCAAAAACTTCATATCCATTTTTAAGATAAAAATCTTTCGCTTGAAAATCAAAAGTATCTAAATGGACTAGCTTGCCTCCTTTTTCTTTAGCAATTTTCTCTACTGCATTTAAAAGTGCAGATCCATACCCTTCTTTCCTACAATCTTCCTTAACCCACAATATACTTATATATAAACAATTCCAGCAATATAATTCACTATTTATTCCTGCTAATACCTCTCCATTTAATCCCTTTATAACTCTATTTATTGAGATAAAAGCTGGGTCTTGAGTAAAAGGTACATTTAACAAATTGAATTCATATATACCGTCATCTACTAAACTTGATTCTTCCTCTGTGCTTTTTTCAATAACAAAATTTTGCATATCAAATTCCTCCTAAATAAGTTAAAGTCAAAACAAAAAGAACCTTCTGTCACTCTGTCCCTGTCCCACTATTCTATCACTCTTACAGTCTCACCTGGGATTTGAAGATATCTTGAAAATAATTCTA
>CAZIII010000199.1:0-4152 GCA_964539425.1 uncultured Tissierellaceae bacterium
TGGGACCAAAGGAAATGATGTCAAGTGGATATTTTTTTGCAAAAACTCCACATTCTAATCCTGCATGAATAACCGTTGATTCCATCTTTATATGGAATAAATCTTCATAGACTTTTAAAGCTATATCTCTTAATCTTGATTGTGGATTGTATTCCCAGTGAGGATAGCTACCACTGATTTCATATTGGCAGTTAGCTTCATTTGAGATTGTTACAATTTTTTCTCTTAATTTTAATAGATTGTTTTCTGATGAGCTTCTAGTTGAAACTTGAATTATTATTCTGTCATCTTCAGCTTTAATTATAGCTAAGTTACTGGAGCTTTCAACGATTTCTTCATTCTCTGGCAATCTAGTAAATACTCCCGTAGGAATATTATCAAGTAAAGAGATTACAGTATTAAGTACTATATCCTTAAACACCTTTGAAACTGAATCTCCTTTTGTGATTACTATCTCTATATTTGGCTCTTGAGCTTTATTATCATCAAGTACTTTCTGTTTTGTTTCTTCAATTATATTATTGAATTTAGATAAATCTTCAGTATTTACTCCAATATTAGCTACAGACTGTCTTGGGATAGCATTATCTTTAGTTCCACCTGTAATAGATAGCAATTTTATATCTAAGGATTTTTTTATCTCTTTTAGTATATAATTTAGTATCTTGTTTGCATTAGCTCTAGGCTTATGGATTTCCATACCAGAATGACCACCCATTAATCCACGAACTTCAATACTTACTTCATCATATCCTGAGATATTGTCGTATTCAGCTGGAATTCTGACTTCAATTAATTCTCCACCAGCAGATCCAGTTACAAGTATTCCTTCTTCTTCTGAATCTACATTTAATAGTCTAGTTCCCTTTAAGACTTTGTCTGATAATCCTAAAGCTCCATCCATTTCAGTTTCCTCTGAGGATGTAACTAACAATTCTATCATTGGATGCTCCAAAGTATTATCTTCAAGTATGGCTAGACCCATTGCTATAGCAATTCCATTATCTGCACCTAGGGTAGTTTTATTTGCCCTAATATAGTCGCCATCCAAGATCAACTCTATAGGATCAGTTTTAAAGTTATGATTAGACTCATCTTCTTTTTCGCATACCATATCCATATGTCCCTGAATTATAACTCCCTCTGAGTCTTCATATCCTTTGCTAGCAGGCTTTCTAATGATTACATTCAGTAAATCATCTTGTATTGTCTCTAATCCTAGTTTTTCTCCTACATTTTTTAGATAATCACTTACCCTTTGTTCATCATAGGAGCATCTAGGAATTTGTGTTAATTGTTCAAAATAATAAAATACCCTTTTGGGATCTAAATTTTCTAATATACTCATTTAATCACCTATCTTTATAATATTGTTTGTATGAAAAGCATTACAGCTGAGAATACTCCAATAATTCCCATTAGTGGAAGTATGAACTTTAACCATTTATTATATGTTACATCTACCATCTCAAGAGTTGCTAAGATAAGTCCTGTTGGAGTGATAAAGGACATCCAACCTTGACCCCAGTTATATGCAGTAACTACAATATCTCTTGACACTCCTACTGTATCAGCTAAAGGTGCCATTATAGGCATAGATAGAGTTGCAAGACCTGATGATGATGGTACGAAGAATCCTAAGAAGCTAAATAGCAACATTTGAACTACAGCAAAAATACCTCCACTCATATTTTCAATGACAGTTGATGAAGCATAAAGCAAAGTATCAGAGATCATTCCATTATCCATTACTATATTAATAGCTCTAGCCACACCAATAATTAATACAACTCCTATTAGATCTGCGGCACCTGCTAAGAAGGTATTAACTGCTTCTTTTTCAGAAAGACCTGATAAGAATATAATTATTATGGCCACTGCTAAGAATAATCCTGACATCTCTGGGAACCACCAAACACCTGTGGATACTCCCCAGACCATAATTGGGAATGCTCCCAAGAATATGAGAAGTATTAGCATTCTTCTCCAATTAAAAGGTAGGACATTATCTGGATCATAATCTTTTAGAAATCTCTCTTCAATACTCTTATTGTCCTCATAGGTTAAAGAGGCTTTTGGATTCTTTTTAATTTTTTTAGCATATAGATAAATATACACTAATGTTATTATCATTGCCAGTACTAATGATATTAGACGAAAAGCAAGACCTTCATTAAAGGATATCCCAGCGGCATTTGAAGCAATAACTACTGAAAAAGGATTTACGGTAGAGAACATGGAACCAATAGAAGAACCCATATAGATTGCAGCAATACCAATAATTGCATCATATCCATTAGCTATAAATATAGGCATTAATATAGGATATAAGGCTATTGTCTCTTCTGCCAATCCAAAAGTTGTACCGCCTACAGCTATTAAAGCTGAAACAAATATAACTAACAAGAATTCTTTTCCTTTAGTTTTCTTTGATAATGCTGCAATACCAGCATCAAAGGTACCAGTTTTGTTAATTAAACCTATGATACCACCAAGTATTAGTACAAAAACCATAATATCAACAGTATCCATTACACCTTGGACAGGGGACATTATAATAGATAACAAGCCTTGAGGTGATTGCTCTATTTCCTCATAAGTCCCTGGGATTGCTATAGGTTTTTTAATACTACCATCTATGAACTTCTCAATATCCATTTTGATATTTAAGCTATCTAAGGTTTCTTGTGAAGCAGGTAAAGTACTACTTTCTCCAGTAGAATCCTCAACGAGGAAAAGGTTTTGGTCAGGATCATATGTTAGTCTTGAATAAAGTCCTGCAGGAACTATATAAGTTAACAATGCTGCTAAAATTAAAACAATAAATAATACTGTAAAAGCTGTTGGAAATTGAAGACCTTTCTTCTTCTCTTTTTTATCTTTCATGATGTCATCTCCTCTTAATAAATTTCTTATTGTTATTTCATATAGTTTGTGCATTTTATAGGTTTTTATCTACTGAAATATAATATTTGTAATGGAATTATTATAATAATACTGATAAAATAGAGAATAGTATATAATGATGCAATTAATTATAGGAGGGCAATATGATTTTAATATTTGCAGTAGATAGCAATTGGAACATCGGATATGATGGAGATTTACTCTACAAAATATCTGAGGACTTAAAAAGATTTAGGCTTCTAACGGAAGGTAATATTATCATTATGGGTAGAAGAACTTTTGAATCCTTACCAGATAAAAAAGCACTACCTAATAGGATAAATATAGTGATTACAAGGGATAAGGAATATAAAGCAGAAGGTGGAATTGTAATTAATTCTTTAGAAGAGTTATTTCCATTACTGAAGGAATTAAATCCTAATGATGAAATGGAGAATTTCGTAATAGGAGGAGGAAATATCGCCAAACAAATGATGTCATATTGTAATAAGGCTTATATAACTAAAATAAATCAGGCCTTTGAAGGTGCCGATACCTTTATTGAAAATCTTGATTTACTAGATGATTGGAAAGTAGTTAATGAATCTGAAGTATATAAGCAGGATGATTTACATTATAAGTATGTAGATTATATTAGAGTCTAATATATATTTTGTAAATTTGCGTTTATAATAAAATAGCTATTGAACATAAAATCAAAGGATTAGGGGTATAAATACCATATGATTCTTTGATTTTTTTTACAGAATTATATTGACATTAAATCGAATGTGACATACTATATAATTATATAGAGTAACACAATGAAAGGAGGAGATCTATTGGAAGGATTAAAAGTATATATTATATCAGATTCCTTGGGAGAAACAGGAGCTTTAGTCACTCGAGCTGCCATATCTCAATTTAAGACTGATAACTACGAAATCAAAAGATACCCATATATCCATGATATAGAACGATTAAAAGAAATACTTGATGAAGCTGCTAGCATTGAAAATTCAATCCTTATTTATACCTTAGTGGATATATCCCTCGTTAAATATATAGAGAACTATATCCGGGGTACAAAGCTAGAATCCATTGATCTGATGAGCCCCCTTGTGGAAGTTTTAAAGAAAAAACTAGGCACAGAACCTTCACGGGAGCCAGGTGTAATAAGAAAACTAGACGAAGCATATTTCAAAAGGGTTGCTGCCATAGAATTTGCTGTTAAATATGACGATGGTAAGGATCCACGAGGATTTG
>CAZIII010000200.1:0-4145 GCA_964539425.1 uncultured Tissierellaceae bacterium
GCCTAATCTTCGATAACCTGGGCATGGTCCTTCTCCTCCTTAGTACTCTTAATTAAATCCATTATTTCTTCATACCTATCTTTTCTATGATATAAGTTTTCCAATCTCTCATATAGTTCATCTTTGGGAATTATTCTAGATTCCTTAGGTAAATTGATAATTAAATTTTCATTTTGCAAGGGTTTTAAGGCTTCATTTATAAATCCCAATCTAGTATTTATTGATAAACTAAATCCTGTGCCATCATCAGAAGGCTTTGAATGTGACATTTCAACAGACCATAATTTATGAATTTCATCAATTGCAATTGCCCAATCACGAGAAAAATTTTCTTCCTCTTCATTTCGCTTCTTCCAAGAATCTAATGTATTAGAAATAATTTCTTCCAGCTTATAGTAAGATATACCAGCATCTTCAATTCTAAAGGAATAACTGTTTTCCCTATCAATTTCAGATATATAAATACAGATTATAATATTAGCTAAATAAAAATATTTCTTTTTGATAAGACCCTTGTATTTACTCTTCATCTGAGTATATGTGGTTGCAAAGATGGAATTATCCTTGTTGCTTACTAAATGAATATTTTGTCTAGTAGTAAAAATCTTCAAACTACCTTCCTCAGCCATATTATCTACTATCTCCCTGATAAGATGGTTATCATAATATTGGCCAGCTATATTATCACTAAGTGGTACTATTTTATTTTTTAGCATATAAAAGAAAACCTCAGATGCAATGCGAATATCTTCAGATGTATAACTCATGTAATCACTCCTCAATATAAATGATATATGGTGAAATAAACAATTCCTTCCAGCTAAATTTATTTGATGTATCCTCTATCCTAGATATGACCTTTTTCCCCTGCAACTCCAATATTGCAGGATTTTTCTCACATAATAGGCTGAATAATTTTAGCCGCTCATCCTCTCCTACATAGTCTTTATCCAATACAACTTCAGATATGGCAAACATCATAAATAAATCAATATTCTCTCTTTGACTTAACCATTTTGATTTTTCATCTTCATCTTTATTATTTAACTCCAAGATAGAATAGCTACCTTCCTCTAAAAGAGAAATAAATATTTCCTCCCAAAGTTCAACGACTAAATCCCAATCAGTTTCTTTAAATGCCCAATCTTCCTCTAATATACTAGTATCTTTTCTCCCAGCCTTTCCCTTGGACTTCACCATTTGTTCCTCCCACGCCCAATCTAAGGGGTAAATAAATGGAATCTCTGGGGAAAACAATGGAGATATAATATATTCCAAGTCATCCATGCTTCTTAATCCATTTTTTACTATATGATTTTTCCATATATCATTTTTAAAGCTAAGATTAGATATCTTCCAAAAACTTTCTGGATACTTCACCCTTATTTCTAGCTCCAGTGCTAGGTTTTCCATGACCTGTTTTGCCAGGTTATCATGCAATGCCCTTGCCCTTTCAAGATTTTCAAACATATTTTCTGCTTCCATCTTTTTATCCTCGGGTAAAGAAGAATATCTATTTCTCCAAGAAAACATATCTTGAAATACTGTCCTTTCATCTTGGAACTGTTGTTGTAGATCATCTTTATCTTTTCGATTATTTCCATTTCTATCAACAAACATAATCTGAGGATCACGGATAATATCCCTTCTATACTCCCTTTCCCTGTTGATTAAAACCCGGACCCTTGCTATTAAACTATCTATGCTATTCTTAGCCTTGGAAAAATTACCTGTCTTAATTAATTGGAGAGTATAGAACTGCTCTAAATCAAAGCCAAATTCCTCTAATATCTCCCTGGTAATAAATATCATTTCTTGACTTTCTTCCGTTAACATATAGACTGTAGAACCTCCCTGTTCCCAATGGCTATGTTCCCTATCGATGGTAAAATATCTAAAGGCATAATCTTCCTTCATACCAATTTCTTCATTGTATATGCTTGTACTAAAACTATCCTGCTTATTAGGGTCTCTGTACCAAAGAGTACCATCTACTATTCTCTCAACTATTTCATCTTTAGTGTGTAAATTCATATCATTTAAAATTCTTTCAGTTATAAAAATCATATCTTTCCTTGTTCTATTGTGATTATCACTTAGCTCTCTTTTGAAAATGTTTTGTATAAGTAAAAAGCATATCTCATGGGCATAATCATTTAATTCGCCCAAATCCATGCCTGTCCCAAGGATACGAATAGGTTGAAGTTTTTTCATTCTATTAAAGAAACCCTTTTCTATACTAGTCATCTTATCACCTTTAATAAATATTCATAATCAATAAGCTCTTGTGGAATTCTAAAATCATTATCCCAAATGTATTGTAGTTTTATTATCTGGTCTTTATCTAGATAAGTTTTCATATCTTCTAAAAAGCACTCCAGATAAATTTGCTTTTTCTCTTGTCCATCTAATGGATAGTTTCTTTGACATATGGAAATTAAATCCCTATAGGCTTCACAATGTAAGCTAATATTTACATTAGGATACCTTTCTTTTAGCCTATGATATATGCCAAAGCCCTCAGGGTCAATATCCCCAAAGTATAGCACCTTTATCTTAGGAATATCAGCAATTTCCTCAATAAAAGAAAAGCTATTTTCTATCTTTTTACCCTCGCCGTAAATTAGTATATCAGGTTTATAATCACCTATATTTCCATGACTCTCAGCAATTCTTTTATAGGAAAAAAAAGTAGAATGATTTTCCAGAATAATAATATTTTTGATATCCTTAGTGCCCCTATTCCAATATATAAACATCTCTCCATATTTCTTCATCTTCAAATCATCATATGAAAGCTTTAGCCTAGAGAGTAATCCGTATTTTCCTTTAAATATATCCTTTTTCTTAGTAAAAAATTTTTCATCATAGAAAAGTTCCAAGGACCTTTCCTCCACACTAGCCCATTCTCTATTACTCCTAGATTTTAAAAATCGATATATATTTTCAATATATTCCCATTCCAAATCAGTTTGATATAGAGGATTATTTACATAATATGTAAAATCTAAACAATCTGAGAACTGAAGGATTTTAGATCTATCCCATTTAGCCATTTCTTCATTGTCTATCCTTTCCCATTTAACTTTTAGTGGTGGATTTAACCCATTGTAATTAGAAGACTTTATCTCTTTTATACGATTATTGTTTTTAAGAGAATTTATTTGATTATATAATTCTATATATCCTCCATTAGCTAGATAATAAGTGTTTCCTTTATAACTATCTATTAGATACTTTTCTAGTGTATCTAAATCAAATCTCTTTTTATTCTTTAACTTAAGATCTGTTAAGAATTTTTTAATTTTCTTATCCACTATATCACCGCCCTTTATATTAACTATATTTTACCATAAGGATAGATAAATAGAAGATAAATCGATTTACATTTCTCAAAAAGGGACAGTAATCCTGTCCCAGAAAACAACTACTAAATTATTAGCAAAATTTGCCGATAAGTATTATAGAGGTGATGAAAATGAGAATAGAAAATGTTCAACCAACGCCAGTTATAGCTAAGCCTGAAAAGATAGAAGCTGAAAAAAAGGCTCCAGTAAAAGCTGAAACAAAACCTGAATTAAAAGAAACTCCAGCAGCAGTATATGAAAAAACAGAAAGTAAAGAGACATCTCATGTATATGACAAAAATACAATTGCAAGGTTGAAAAGAGATAGTCAACAAGCTCATGCCCATCTTATACGATTAGTAGAAGATATGCTAAGACGCCAAGGAAAAACTCTTAATCTCTTAGGTGATGACGAAATAGTAGAAGTAGATGAGACTGCTAGACAAGAGGCAGCAGCACTAATAGGTCCTGATGGACCATTAGGTGCAGAAGCAGTAAGTCAAAGACTAGTAGACTTTGCCATAGCTATATCAGGTGGGGATAAATCAAAAGCAGACACTCTTAGATCAGCTATTGAACAAGGCTTCAAAGAAGCAGAAAAAATCCTAGGAGAACTTCCTGAGATATCAAAGGAGACCTATAAATTAACCATGGAAAAATTTGATGCTTGGGTAAATGCAGAATAATTTTTAAAGCCTATAATATTGGTTGTCCAATATTATAGGCTTTATTAATCTTATCCATCAAATACAACCCACCTATAAATAAAGTCCTATCTATGAGATAATTATATTTCAT
>CAZIII010000201.1:0-4135 GCA_964539425.1 uncultured Tissierellaceae bacterium
CGAATTCATTACCTTCTTCTATAACTGTCATATCTGCTCCAAAGGAAGTATCATAGACTTCATCTACACCTAAAAGCTTAAGGGCAGCAACTATTTTTCCTACAGTTATCTCTCCTGAATTCATACCAAATTCTTCCCCTAAAGCAACTCTTACTGCTGGGGCAACCTGAGCTACTACTCTCTTTGATTTGTCATGAACTAAATTCCATACTTTATCGTTTTCATTCTTGATTATTATAGCTCCTGTTGGGCATACAACTCTACATTGACCACAGTTCACACAATTTACCTCTGCAATATCTCTATCAAATGCTGGAGAAACAGTCATGTTTGAACCTCTATGTGCAAAGCTCAAAGCTCCTACTCCTTGTACTTCTTCACATACTCTTACACAGTCTCCACAAAGTATACATTTGTTTGGATTTCTAACTATACTTAAGCTGGAAGTGTCTATAGGAAGCTTCTCAGTCAATTCTTCAAATCTAATCTCTTTTATTCCAAATCTAATGGCTAATTGTTGAAGATCACATCTTCCAGTTCTATCACATGCAGTACAATCTCTATCATGCTCAGCTAATAATAGCTCAAGAATTGTTTTTCTATACTTTCTTAGTTTTGGAGTATTTGTATATATCTCCATCCCATTCTTTGGCAATTGGGAACATGAAGCAAAGGTGTTTCCACGAGTATCTTCAACTATACACATTCTACAAGCACCATAAATACTTAGCTCTGAATGATAGCAGAATGTTGGTAAATCAATTCCTGCTTTTCTAACTACCTCTAATACATTCTTCTCATTATCATATTCTACTTTTCTACCATCTATTATCATAGTACCTTTCATAGTTTAAGCCTCCTTTATGGCTGCGAATGCGCAAGACTCAATACAAGCACCGCATTTGATACATTTATTTTGATCTATTTTATATATTTCTTTTATCTTTCCATCAATAGCTCCTACTGGGCAGATTCTACTACATTTACTACACCCTCTACAAAGCTCTGGGTTAATTTCTATTAGCTTAAGACCTTGACAAGTCTTTGCAGGACATCTCTTGTCCACTACATGAGTTAAATACTCATCTCTAAAATACTTCAATGAACTAACTACTGGGTTTGCAGCTGTCTTACCTAATCCACATAATGCAGTATCTGTTATTGTATCAGCTAACTCTTCAAGTAAGTCTAAATCTTGTAAAGTTCCTTTTCCTTCTACAATCTTCTCAAGTATCTTAAGCATCCTCTTAGTTCCTTCTCTACAAGGAACACATTTTCCACAGGACTCATTTTGAGTAAAATTCATAAAGAATCTTGCAACTTCTACCATACAAGTATCTTCATCCATTATAACCATTCCACCAGAACCTATCATAGCTCCTGCCTCTGTTAATGAATCAAAATCTAATGGCATATCTAAATGTTCTTCTGTTAAACATCCACCTGAAGGTCCACCTATTTGAACAGCTTTAAACTTCTTATCGTCAATAATTCCTCCACCAATATTGAATATAACTTCTCTCAGTGTAGTACCCATTGGTACTTCAATAAGTCCTGTATTTTTAACATTTCCTGTAAGTGCAAAAGCCTTAGTACCTGGGCTGTTTTTTGTACCATAGGATTTGTACCATTCTGCACCATTCATGATTATATGTCTAACATTTGCAAAGGTTTCAACATTATTTAAAACTGTAGGTTTTCTCCAAAGTCCTTCTTCTACAGTTCTCTTTGCCTTTACTCTAGGCATTCCTCTTTCACCTTCAATAGATGCAATAAGAGCACTACCTTCTCCACAAACGAAAGCTCCAGCACCTTGATTGACATGAAGGTCAAAGTTTAAACCTGTTCCCAAAATATTCTTGCCTAGCAGTCCAATTTCTCTTGCTTGTTCTATTGCATTATTTAATCTTGCTACAGCTAATGGATATTCTGCTCTAACATAAATATATCCTTCTGAAGCTCCTGTTGCATATGCTGCAATGGACATTCCTTCAATAATATTATGTGGATCTCCTTCCATTAGAGATCTATCCATGAATGCACCTGGGTCTCCCTCATCACCATTACATATTACATATTTAATATCAGATGGATAAGAAAGTACTTGAGACCATTTTGCTCCAGTAGGATATCCTCCGCCCCCTCTTCCTCTAAGTCCTGCATCAGTTACTTCCTTGCAAACTTCTTCAGCTTTCATATCTGAAAGTACCTTAGCAAGAGCTTGGTATCCACCAAATGCTATGTATTCATCAATTGATTCTGCATCTATATGTCCACAATGTTCTAGTACTACCCTTGTTTGTGATTTGTAGAATGGTATTTCTTCTTGCATATGGAAAACCTTATCTCCTGCCTTATACATAAGTCTTTCAACTGGCTTTCCTTCAACTAAAGTAGAGTTTACTATTTCTTCACAATCTTCAACCTTTACCTTTAAATATAGAAATTTATCTGGTTCTATTCTAACTAATGGGCCAGCTTCACAAAATCCGTGACATCCAGACTTCTTAATTCCAACTCCATCACTTTCTTCCTCTAATTCAACACTAGCTAATATGCCTTTTTCTTCAATTAGTCTTTTTATTTCAGCATAAATTTCTAATGATCCTCCAGCAACGCAACCTGTTCCCCCACAGACCAATACTTGTTTTCTTTGTTTATCTAATGAATGCTTATATTTTTTGGAAATATCTAAAAGTTCTTGTATACTATTTATTTTCATCTATGCTTCCTCCCTTAATGTATTTAGGAGCTCAACTGTAGTTTCTGGAGTCATTTTTCCATATACCTTATCATTAATATTTAGTACTGGTGCAAGTCCACATGCTCCAAGACATGAAACCGTTTCAATGGTGAAAGATAAGTCATCAGTAGTATGTTTTTTTTCATTAAGACCTAATTCTTTGTACAAAGCCTTAAGTATAGGTATGGATTTTCTAACATGACATGCAGTACCATCGCAAATTTTTATAACATATTTACCCTTTGGCTCTAATGAAAAATTTTCATAAAATGTTGCAATACCATAAATTTTTGAAGGACTAATATCCATCTTTACAGCAATATATTCTAATACTTCCTCTGGTAAATACCTGTATTTCCCTTGAATTTCTTGTAGAATGGTAATGATGGAAGATTGATTTCCTCCAAACTTTTCAACTATTGGATCAATTATGTCTCTCATGTCTGTACTAATCATAAATATACCTCCTATTCCTTGTATTATTTGTGAATATTTTAACCCTTTTTTCATACAGAAGATATGTATTTTCAAAATCTTTACTGTGAAAAAACTTAATTCTTACAAAATTTGTTTTTTGTATAATGATACTTATATAACAAATTCCTAGTAATTTACTCTGTTTGAATTGTAAGAATATTTAGAATGTACACACTCTATTCCCTTCTTATTTCAATACATTCAGAGTTTTTTCCATCAATGTATATTTTACCAAATTTTTAACAATAGTCAATACGATTACCATATATATTTGTAACTTTTTGAAACTTTCCTATTCAAATATTTCTATATTGAATGTATCTCTAATAGATTTTGCTACGTTTAGTTGTTTTTATTTTAACAATTGCTCCTTTATCTCATTGCTTTAATAAAATTTAATACCCTAATGGATCTTACTCCATTAGGGTATTGAGTTTTATTATATTAATTTAAGTGCTTGATCTAAATCCTCTATTATATCCTTACTGTTCTCCAGTCCAACGGAAATCCTAACCATACTTTCTGTTAACCCAAATTCTGCTAGTCTCTCTCTAGGATAGCCCCTATGTGTAATAGCTGCTGGAAGCTGTACTAGGGTTTCACAATCCCCTAGACTAACTGCTAACTGTGCCAGCTTCAAACTGTCGACAAATTTAGTTGCAGATTCCAATCCACCCTTTACCTCAAAACTTATCATGGCACCAAAGCCATTCATCTGTTCCTTTGCTATTTCATAACCCTTGAAATCAGGTAATCCAGGATACATTACTGAATCTATCTTAGGATGATTATTTAAGAAATTTGCTACTTCAATGGCGTTTTCCTCATGCTGTCTCATCCTTACACCTAATGTCTTCAGCCCTCTAAGTAGTAGCCATGCATTAAAGGGACTCATTACTCCTCCAAATTCGCACA
>CAZIII010000202.1:0-4093 GCA_964539425.1 uncultured Tissierellaceae bacterium
CAAATCTGGGTGCCGCCTCCATAATCGTCTCTAGAACTAAGTTCTAGAGATTTTTTATATCTAAAATTGGAGTGATTTAATGAATCCTTTTATTCCTTTAAGCAAGGCTAATGTTGTTATAGTAGATGGAAGAATCGATGAAGAAATTGAAAATAATTTAAATAAATTTGGGTTTAAAATAATTAAGACTATTAAATGTGAAGGCGTTGGTGAGAGTGTTGCCTACCATCCAGATATTGTAATGCACCCTATAAACCATCATTCTCTAGTCGTAGCGCCAAATGTTTTTGATTATTATGAAGATAAGTTATCTGGTATGGGTATAAAATTACTTAAGGGAGAGACTGTATTAGATTGTAAATATCCTGATGACATTGCATATAATGTAGGAAGGCTTTCAGGAATAGCTATTCATAATTTTAAATATACAGATGAGATCCTTAAATTTTATCTAAAAAAAGAGGGTCTAGATTTTATAAATGTTAATCAAGGATATACAAAATGCTCTTTATCAGTAGTAGGAGAAGATAGTGGTATTACTGCTGATCATCAAATTTATAAAAAATTAACTTCTTTTGGTTACAAGATATTGTTGATCGAACCTGGACATATAGAATTGGAAGGTCAAAAATATGGATTTATTGGTGGGACTAATGGCAGTAATTGTAATGGAGAATCTATGATTTCAGGAAGCTTAAATGAGCATCCTAATAGAGAAGAAATTTTTAGGTTTTTTGATGAAAATAAAATAAAATTACATTTTTTATCGCAAAAAAAAATACTAGATATTGGTACTATTATTACTCTAAATTGCCAATAAAGTCAGTCTTTATCTCGTATATGTCCATTTCATAAGTACATACTACTAAAAGAAGGGAGTGATACAATGGAAGCTATAAAAATTGGTAGTAGTGAAAATAAAAATGAAGTAAAACATATAATAGAGAGATATTTTTCTGATTCTAATGTAAAAATGATAGAGGAAGATTATGAAAATAGATTTGTTTTTTCATTTTCATTAGGAAAGAAAAAGGATTTTCAAGATATTGCTCTTTATAATGCAGTTGCAAATTTAATTCAAGATATTATTTTAGAAATATATATCAAGCAAATAATTAAGGATAGAGTAGCTAAAATATGTAGTGACTATTCGTTGTCTGAAAAAGAAGAGATTATTGTATCCACCCACTCTACAATAATGAATGAAAACTATTATATTAGAGAAAAAAGTATAATTAAAGAAGATATCGTTAATTATTTAATTGAAAACAACATTTTATTGATAGATGGATATATGAATTTTAGATTAAGAAGATTTTTATATATAGTTGATATTTCCATAGAGAAAGCAATAGGCGATATAGAGATAGAAAGGGAATACCTAGAGTTTTTAAGTATGCTTCAATATTTTGTGGATATACAAGAGCCAAAATCTGAATTGATAAATGTAATAGTAAAGGATAATGAATATTTTTTATTAGATAAAAAAAATAATATAATAGAAAATAATTTATTAAAAGATATGGCACAGGATTTTATTTATGAGGATATTAGCAAGAGTGATTTACTCATTAGTTCTTTAATAGTTCTTTCTCCCCTGGAGCTTATAATGCATATAGAAGAGGGAAAAGAGCAGGAACTAGTTACTGTTGTTTCCCAAGTTTTTAAAGATAAAGTACAATTTTGTAGTGGATGTGATATTTGTAAAATAAAGACGAAATTAAAAAAAGGTAAGTAAAAGAAGTTGGTGAAACAACTTCTTTTTATTCATCCTTTCATAATAGATTGGAAAAATACAAGTAAATCTGTTATTATATTATAAAAGAATACATATGGAGGGGTACTATGAGTAATAATATAGTTAAACCATCAATTTTACCAGGATTTATGGAATTAACACCAACAGATCAGATATTGTTTAATAAGATGTTAGATACTATTAGAGCAAATTACGAGAAATTCGGTTTTCTTCCTATAGATACACCTGTTATTGAAAAGACAGAAGTTCTTTTAGCTAAAGGTGGAGGAGAGACAGAACAACAAATTTATAGATTCGAAAAAGGAAATACAGATATGTCATTGAGATTTGATCTTACTGTTCCTTTGGCTAGATATGTGGCACAACACTACTCTGAGCTAAATTTTCCATATAGAAGATATCATATAGGGAAAGTATACAGAGGAGAAAGAAACCAAAAAGGTAGGTTTAGAGAGTTCTATCAATGTGATATTGATATAGTAGGAAACAATACTCTGGATATTATCAATGATGCAGAGATACCTTCACTAATATACTCAACATTTAGAGACTTGGGATTTGGAGCATTTACTATAAAAATAAATAATAGAAAAATGTTAAAAGGATTTTTTCAAGGCCTTAATATTGATGACTCTACTCTTGTTTTAAGAGCTATAGACAAATTAGACAAAATAGGTATTGATGGTGTAGAAAAAGAGCTCTTGAATTTGGAATTAGATGAGAGTATTATCCAAAAAATTAAAGATCTAATTAGCATAAATGGTGATAATAAAGAAATAATTAATAAACTTAAAGAATTAAAAATTGAAGATGAAGTATTTAAAGAAGGATTAGATGAATTATCCACAGTTGTTAAGTATATTGAGCTATTCGGTGTACCAAAAGAGTATTACAAAATAGACTTATCAACAGTTAGAGGTTTAGATTATTATACAGGTACTGTTTATGAAACTGTACTAAATGATTATCCAAGCTTGGGAAGTATTTGCGGTGGAGGAAGGTATGAGAATTTAGCAGGATATTATACTAAGCAGAAGTTACCAGGAGTTGGAATGTCTATTGGATTAACTAGACTGTTTTATCAACTAAAGGAAGCTGGAATAATCGAAGCTACAGAAAAATCCCTTACAAAAGCATTGATCATTTCAATGGATGGGTTTATGGATAATGGAGTCAGCTTAGTTAATCTTCTAAGGAAAGAAGGAATCTATTCTCAAATCTATATGGAATCAAGTAAAATAGGGAAAATATTTAACTATGCTGATAAGTTAAATATACCTTATGTAATAGTAATAGGAGAAGAAGAAGCTAAGAATAATATATATTCTTTTAGAGATATGAAAACAGGTGAACAAAAAAATATTTCTTTAGAAGAAGTATTGAAGTGTTTAAAAGTATAAAATTATGGTATAAATAGATTAATTACTTGACATAAAAATATAGGGATGGTAAAATATAAGTTAATTCAATATTATGGTGAAGAAGGGAAAAGTAATATATTATTTACTTAAAGAGAGAGAAGATCGTGGCTGGAAGTCTTCTTATGGAAAAGATATATGAAAACTAACCCTGAGCCGAATCCAAATGAAGGATTTCCGCTATTTAGCGTTATTTAAATTGAGAAGCAACTAGGGTGGAACCACGAAAATAACCTCTCGTCCCTACATAGAAATATGTAGGGATGGGAGGTTAAACTATTTTAAGGAGGAATGAAAATGGAAAGGATAAAGATTACATTACCAGATGGTGCTGTTAGAGAGTATGACAAAGGTGTTACAGTATATGATGTGACTAAAGATATCTCTGAAGGCTTAGCAAGAGTTGCTCTTGGTGCAGTTGTAAACGATGATACTAAAGGTATGCAAGAGACTATTGATGAAGACTCCACATTTAGAGTAGTTAAATTTGAAGATAAAGAAGGAAAGGCTATATTTTGGCATACTTCAGCTCATATAATGGCCCTTGCAGTACAAAAACTTTTCCCAGGAGTTAAGTTTGCTATTGGACCTGCAATAGACAATGGTTTCTATTATGATTTTGATACTGAGCATAGATTTACTCCAGAGGATTTAGAGAAAATTGAAGCTGAAATGGCTAAAATTGTTAAAGAAGGTCATATAGTAGAAAGATTTGTTATGCCGAGGAATGAGGCTCTTGAATATTTTAGCAAACAATCAGAAGTTTATAAGGTTGATTTAATTGAGAATCTGCCAGAGGATGAAATAATTTCATTCTATACTTTAGGAGAATTTACAGACCTTTGTGCAGGACCACATCTATATGATATTAAAAAAGTAAAAGCTATTAAGTTACTAAGTATTGCAGGAGCTTATT
>CAZIII010000203.1:0-4058 GCA_964539425.1 uncultured Tissierellaceae bacterium
ATAACTTACTTTGAGCCAGATGATAAAAAAGATGGTGGTGCTTATATTACTATTATAGGCATAGTTAAAAAGATAGATGAATATGAAAGAACTATACTTATGAAGGATGGACAAGTAATACCTATTGATGAGATTATTAGGCTTGAAGCTGAAATATTTGGAAATTTATATGATGAATTTATAGCATTAAATTAGATTTTACACTAAAGTGACGTTTAGAGAAACAAAGAGTATTTAAACAGTTTATATACTTTAATATGAGTAATAGTTATTTTTTTTGAGTAATAATTAACATATATTCAATTGTTGAATACGATGATTCTTGATATGATTAGGGTAGCAAGGGCCCTTGCTGATTAAATATAATCAGGAGGTTATTTATATGGAGATAGGACAAGTAATAAGAGAATATAGAAAAAAGAAAAATATAACTCAGGAAGAAGTGGCAAATCGACTTGGAGTCACAGCACCAGCAGTTAATAAGTGGGAAAATGGGAATTCACAACCAGATATTATGTTATTAGCACCTATTGCTAGATTGCTTAATATAACACTTAATACCCTATTATCCTTTGAAGAAGAGCTGACAGGAGAAGAAATAAACAATATTATTTACGAAATGAATGCTAAATTAAAAAATGAAAACTATGAAGAGGTTTTTAAGTGGGCAAAGGGGAAAATAGAGAAGTATCCTAATTGTGAACAATTGATATGGCAAGTGGCTCTAGTTTTAGATGCATGGCGTTTAACAAAGAAGATTTCAGACGTAGAGAAATATGAAGCTTATATCAACAGTTGCTATGAACGAGCATTAGAAAGTAAGGAAGAGGACATCAGGACTAGGGCAGCTGATTCGCTATTTGGCTTTTATTCAAGAAAGGAAGAATACGAAAAAGCAGAAGAATATTTAAAATATTTCTCTAATCAAAACCCGGAAAGAAAAAGAAAACAAGCATTTATCTATAGCAAAACAAATCGATTAAAAGAAGCATATAAGTCTTATGAAGAGTTACTATTTACTGGTTACAGTATGATGAGTATGGTATTTCAAAATATGTATATCTTAGTGAT
This sequence comes from uncultured Tissierellaceae bacterium, assembly GCA_964539425.1. Taxonomy (GTDB): domain Bacteria; phylum Bacillota; class Clostridia; order Tissierellales; family Tissierellaceae; genus JAVKTS01. The sequence goes on from CAZIII010000203.1 coordinate 1,072, forward strand.
GAAGGACAAAGATAAAGAAAAGGCTTACAAACTTGTAGAGAAACAAAGAAACTTGGCAGAAATCTTTGAAATGGGAAAATACCACGAAGAATCTTGCAGACTTGATTGGGTAACAGCAGAAAAAGATATAGATGAAACCATAGTAACTATGGAAACGATGCTTTCTAGTGTTGATAAAATATCTGATTTTACTAAATCAACCTTATATGAGCATATGGATTTTAAAGAAATTGAAGAAGAATTTATTGCAGAAATACGTAATAATTTGATAACAGCTTTTAAGGATAAAGAAACATATGATTATATGATTGAGAATAAGCAATGGCAAGAATTAGTAAAAAGAGATATCTCTATAAAGTAAAAATAGAGATGGGATTAATAAATTTCTTAATAGCCCTTATAAAATTTAGGGCTTTTTTTATTGGATAATCTTAATGATTAAATAAAGCTTAGATAGAAAATATAAGTTTATTTGATAAAGTCTATATGATACAATGTCTATAATTAAAGGATTATAAGGACGAAATAAAATATATACTAAAGTATTTTAAAAGGGAGTGAACCCATGGAACACCTAGAAAAATTAGATTTATATCAAAATACCATTAATGAATTAAGACCCTTTGAGGGCGAAATGTTAAAACAGGTAAAAGACTTTTATCGAATTGGATTAACATGGACATCCAATGCATTAGAGGGGAATTCACTGACAGAAAGTGAGATTAAGGTTTTAATAGAAGATGGTTTAACTGTTGGGGGAAGACCTTTAAGAGATATATTTGAAGCTGTAGATCATGCAAAAGCATATGACTATATATTTACTTTGCTTGAAAATAAAGAAATTTTGGAAAAAGATATTCTATACCTGCATAAGCTTTTTTATCAAAATATTGAGGAAGAATTTGCTGGAAAGTATCGTGATATTTCTGTATTTATCTCAGGGTCTAATTACCCAGTAACTAAGGTAGAAAATATCGAAAGAGAAATAGAGGATCTATGCAAATGGATAGATACAGAGAGAAAAAACTTTCATCCAGTAGAATTTGCAGCATTACTTCATAAGAAGTTTGTATTTATTCATCCCTATAAAGACGGAGATGGAAGGGTAGCAAGGTTACTTATGAATGCAGTATTGATACAAGATGGATATTTACCAGCACTAATTCCCCCAATCTTAAGAAGTGAATATATTGCACTACTTGAAAAAGCCCATGAAGATGATAGACCGTTTATTAATTTTATTGCTGAAAGAGAACTAGAGTCACAAAAGGATTTTTTAAGGCTCCTTCATATACCTTTTCCTAAGTTAGAGCAAGATAATGGTGGAATGACATTGAAATAGTAATAGTGTGTTCAGGAAATGTTTGCAAATAAAAAACATATTAAAGGTGGCAAAACAGGAACTTAGTAGGGAAGAGATGGAACAATTATATTAGGGGAGGGGTAAAATGAAGAATACAATAAAAGAGATTGCTGGTTGGATACTTGAGCAAGGGAAGGAAATAACCCTAGATGTGTTAGAGGAAAAATTGCAAGAAGCATATAAGCAGGGACAGATTGACACATATCAGGAACAAGTTGGAACTACCCTTGATAATATATTGCATAACACTATGCTCGATATCAACCATAAGATGAAAAAACTTTACGAAAGTAATTTTTATAATATCCCCTCAGATGAAGATATAATTCAAATGCGTGCTTATGAATACCTAACTGAGAATCTTGGCAAAATTATAAAAGAGTATAAAAAGAGTTAAGCTTCACAAATCAAATTCATTTGTAAAATTATAGATCAATGTTATGAAATAACCTATATATTTCTTATATATCACTAAGCCTTACATAAAGTAGGGCTCTTTTAATGCAAAAAAAGAAAGGGAGGCAAGATAATAACATGGTAAAAAAGAAACCATTTATAGCAGAAGATGAAAAAATTAAAACCTTTATAGATATGATTGCACCATCTATCATCAAATTTAACACGGATCACTTTATCTGCGGCAATACCTACAGATGTGTGTGGGCACTCAGGGAATACCCTACAAGTACCAATGAGCAGGCAATCCTTCGCCACCTTGGAGAAAAGGATGGAGTTACTCTTAGGATATATACAAGGCAGGTAACACCAACTGAAGAAAAGAAAATTATCCATAATGCAGCCAATAAAAACAGAATGAACACTTCAAATACAAATGATTTACAACAAACAGTAACGGCAGAAAGCAATCTGCAAGATGTTGTAACTTTAGTATCAACAATGCATAGAAATAGAGAGCCATTATTTCATTGTGCAGTATATATTGAACTCATAGCCAGTGATTATGATAGTTTGAAACTACTGCAAACAGATGTATTAACAGAACTTGTAAGGAGCAAATTGAATGTAGATAGGCTTATGCTTCGTCAGCAACAAGGATTTCTATGTGTTGGTCCAACAGGAAGAAATATATTTGGAATTCAGTTTGAAAGAGTACTTCCTGCATCTTCAGTGGCTAATTTATATCCCTTTAATTATTCAGGAAAGACAGATACAAATGGATTTTATTTAGGAAGAGATAAATTCGGATCAAACATTATTGTGGATTTTGATAAAAGAGATGATGATAAGACCAATCCCTGTATTCTGATTTTGGGAAATTCAGGGCAAGGGAAGAGTTATTTATTGAAATTAATACTCTGCAATATTCTAGAATCAGGAAAGAATGTAATATGCCTAGATCCAGAGCATGAATATGTAGAACTAGCAGAAAATATTGGGGGATGTTTTGTAGATTTAATGAGTGGAGAATATATGATAAACCCATTAGAACCTAAAACATGGGATGATGGAGAAAATCCATTAGATAAAGATGCACCTATGACCTTTAAACAAGCAACTAAGTTAAGCCAGCATATAAGTTTCTTAAAGGACTTTTTCCGTTCATATAAGGACTTTGATGATAAGCATATAGATGTAATAGAAATTATGCTTGGAAAACTTTATA
>CAZIII010000204.1:0-1896 GCA_964539425.1 uncultured Tissierellaceae bacterium
TATGAACCCGTAGATTTCTGTATTTAAGTTGGTCATCTTATTCCTCCTTGTTTATATCTTCTTCTAGAAGCGGAGATCCTTCGCAAGCAGTAATTGTACTGAACGTCTCAGGATGACGAATACCATGGGTGGTTGTCATCCTGAGCCTAGCGTGAGGATCTCCGCTTTACTCTTTAGTTTACATAACCTAATTATATCACAAAAATAAGAGGCTATAGTAGATTACTTATATAATCTACTATAGCCTCTCTCAATTATTCAATTTTTATTTAGGAAACCAAGGAAAAAACTTTGGTGTGTGCTTGCTGTATTCGATAAAATCTGGTCTGTCTTTGTATTTCTTTTCTAGCATTGGTACTCCTGATACAAATAATAAAAGTAATGTTATTACAATAGGACTTATTATTATCCATACTCCAGATAGGTTTGTTATGGCTATTAGGAAAATTCCCCACCACATGGTAGCTTCACCAAAATAATTTGGATGTCTTGTATAGGACCAAAGTCCAGAGGTCATTAATTTGCCTTTGTTTTCTGCTTTGCTTAAGAAGTCTTTTAATTGCTTGTCTCCAACAACTTCAAAGAAATAACCTATTAACCAAATAGCTATTCCTATATAGCTAATCCAAGTTAGATCTTGATTAGGGGAATTATTGCCGGCTATTATTGGTAGGGATACTATAAATAATAATACTGCCTGCAACATATAAACATGTAAATAAGCTTTTAATAGAGCAAAATTTGTTCCCCACTTTTTTCTAAAATTTACATATCTAAAATCTTCTGGTTTTCCCCAATTTCTAACACTTATATGAAAGAATAGACGTACTGACCAAAGTGCTACTAGACTTGTAATTATTATTGTCCTTAGGCCCATATATTTAGTTGTAAAAAAGGTAAATAGGGCTACCACCAAAAATCCAGGTCCCCAAAAGCTATCTACTATTGAGTTGTTCTTTAATACTTGTCCTAATATAAATACTATATTAAAGTAAAAGAAGATTACTATGGCGACTTTTAAATAAACATTATCCATTATTGACACCTCTTTCACTCATATAGGCTACTGCTACGCTTCCTACTCCAGCACTAATTCCCACTATTGTTGATATATTCATTATATATTCAGGTTCACATTTTAATATTTCCACACATTTTCTTCTATACTCTTCAGCTCTAACTGGATTATTTGCATGAACTATAGCATATCTGGTTATTTTATTATTTTCATTATATCTTTTCATTCGATTCATGATTTTCTTTGTATTAGAATTTATACTAAAAGCCATATCTGCAATTGACCCTGCACCCTTTTCATCAAGGGATACTACTGGCTTTAAATTAATTAACTTTCCTAATACTCCACCAGCCTTGCTTAGTCTACCAGATCTAACCATATATTTTAAAGTATTAACACTAACTAAGATTTGGGTCCTATCTCTTAAAAATTCGATTTCTTGTATTATATTATCAAAACTTTCTCCATTATGAATCATTTCTGCTGCTTTCATAACTAATAGGCCTTCTGCCCCAGAATTTTGTTTGGAATCTATTACCTGGATCCTTTTTCCACTTCTAGCCATCTTTTTAGCAGCCTGTTGAAACAGATTATTTGTGCCACTTTGTTCTTTTGCTACTGATATTACCAATATCTCATCATAATTTTCAAGTAAAGAACTATATAGGTGCTCTATTACTTTGGGACTTGGTTGGGCAGAAGATGGGTATTCCTCTAGATCGTCTAATATGTCATAGAATATTTCTGCTGTCATAGTCCTTTTATCAAGATAGCTTGTACCTTCCATTACTAAATTTAATGGAAGCAAGTGAATTTGATACTTGTCCATAATCTCTTCCGGTAAATCCGCAATAGAATCTGTAACTAGGGCAATATTA
>CAZIII010000204.1:1906-2278 GCA_964539425.1 uncultured Tissierellaceae bacterium
AAAAGCTGCTTGGTACTGCCTTTTCATATCATCTACTTTTTGCTGTATTATATTGCCTTCCTGTCTAAGAATTTGAAATATCTTTTCTGGAGTATTTGTGTGAACATGAATTCTAGCTTTTGTATTGTTACCAGCTACAATTAATGAATCTCCTTGGTCTTTTAACTTTTCCTTTATCATCTTTAGGTCTATATTTTCACCAGTAAACATAGCTTCTGTGCAATATCTATGCTCAATATTCCCATCCCTATGGTCTAGTGTATATTTTTTACCGTCTCTGATCAGGATACTTTTATCCTCGCCCGCACGCTGTACCCGGTAATAATACATTCCATCTTTATTGAAATAAAATATAGTATTTGGGGAACTTAA
>CAZIII010000204.1:2288-4034 GCA_964539425.1 uncultured Tissierellaceae bacterium
ATGGTCTATCTCATGAAATGAGTGTATTTCTTCTACAATTTCACTTACTTCTGCTACTTTGCCTGTTTTAATAAATTCAGTGAAACCTTCTATAAAGTGTACAAAACCTTTGGCCCCCGAGTCTACAACTTTTGATCGTTGAAGCACTTTTAATTGTGAAGTAGTTTCTTCAAGAGATTTAAAAGCTACTTCTAGGGGTTGTCCTAGTAATTCATAAAAATCCACTGAACTATCCTTAAGATTGTAAACTGCTTGTGCCCATTCTCTAATAATTGTTATCATAGTTCCTTCAACAGGTTCTGATATAGAATTATAGGCATGGGGAAATGCATTTTGTATGGATTCTGCAAATCCTGATATACTTATTTCTTCCTCATCTTTTAAGCTCATAAACATTCCGTTAATATATTGAGCCATTATTATTCCTGAATTGCCCCTGGCACCTGCTAGTGCAGCGTCTGCAATGGAGTTCAATGTATTTTTAGCAGTTTTACCTATTTTAGATTCTTCTATTATGAAATTCATAGTTGAAGCAAGATTTATTCCAGTATCTTTATCAGCCACAGGAAATACATTGATATCATTTAGTTCGTTTTTATTTTTAATTACCTGTCTGGCTCCTGATACAAAAGATTGATACAAATTTTCCCCATTTAAACATTGAATATATTCCATATTAATTACCTACCTTTAATTATTTTATAAATCGATTTGCCACTAAAAAAGTTATTCCTGAGGTGGCTGCATTTAAAATAGTACCCCATATAATGTCTATAATAGTAATGTTTATAGGCCAATCCTTAAGAGTTGACAAATTAGTTAAGTCATAAGTTGAATATGTTATAAGTCCAAAAAAACCGCCTATTAGTATTGCGTGTTTCAAGCTATCCTTATCAAGAGCAGGGTTTATTACGAAAAATACTAAGCCTGCTATAAATAATAGATAAAATATTATTGCTGCCGTCCAATTTACTTTAGGAGCCATTAAGTGGCCTAAATACTCTTTATATAGGTTTTTAGATATAAATCCTAGCCATACTATATCTACTAAGAAGAATACTACTACAGTAATTAAATATACTTTTAGATTTTGCATATTGACCTCCCAAAATTTGTTGTTTTTAATTTATACCACATTTAGTAATTATTTAAACACTATTTGAAATATATATTTATTTTAATCACGATATGTGATACCCTTAAAAGAATTCACCCCTTATTTTGTTTACCACCCTTGCTAAATGGATATATTATATATGAGGTGATTTTATGGAGTTGAAGGGTGAATATGGAAGTGCTAAGGTATTTGCCAAGGAATTAGAAGATGGAGCTAAAGACCAAATAGTGAGATTACTTGATCAAAGCTTTATAGAAGGATCCACTGTTAGGATAATGCCAGATGTTCATCAGGGTATGGGCTGTGTTATTGGTTTTACTGCAGATATGGGAGAAAAGGTTATACCCAATATAGTAGGTGTAGATTTGGGCTGTGGAATGCTTACTGTAGACCTAGGTAAGGCTGATATAGACTTCCCTACATTAGACAAAATCATAAAGGACAAAGTACCATCTGGTCGAAATGTACATGGATCTAGAAAGTATGATTTTGATAAACTAGAGGAATTACATGTATTTAGAGAATTAAGGGATACTAGAAGAATTGAAAGAAGTGTGGGTACACTCGGGGGCGGGAATCATTTCATCGAAGTAGGTACCGATAGCAAGGATAATAAGTATCTGGTTATA
>CAZIII010000205.1:0-4017 GCA_964539425.1 uncultured Tissierellaceae bacterium
CAGCAGTGCTTTATGATAAAGAAGGTAATGAAATATTTAGATTTGATAACTAGGGAGGAGCTAAAGATGAAATTTACTATTGATAGGTTTGAAGGTGAATTTGCCATAGTAGAATTAGAGAACAAAGAAATGCTAGATATCCCAAAGGGTATACTTCCTATAGAGGCTAAGGAAGGAGATATAATAACTGTTTCAGTGGAACAAGGAGAGACTGAGGAGAGAAAAAATAGGATACAGAGTAAGTTTGATAGGTTGTTCTGTGGAGATTGAAATTAAATAATAAAAACAGAGAAAACCCCAATGAATTTGGTTATTTATTGGGGTTTTTTGAATATTATTGTTTGTCAATTTTAACAAAATCTCGAGTTTGTAAAAACCATCTTAGTTCAGCTTTAACTTCTCCGCCTTCATCAGGAAATTTAAAGCATGCTGCACTACCTTTTTTAAATGGTAGAAAAACGCCTGAAAGCTCTTGACTCCATATGGAAAGGAAAGGTTGTTGACCTACCATAATGGCAACACTACCAGGTTCGATATCTGAAATAAGTTCTCTAAGTAGACGAACGCTACCTCCAGTTCCTAAAAAGTCTAGAAATATTGGATTATCAAGAGATAATTCCTCTGACAAGATTTCAGATGTTTCTCTTGCTCTTACCTTTGGGCTAGAGTAAATTTGTATTTTATCATGATTCCCTAACATTGTTTTGAAGCCTGAGATACTTTTCTTTAATAGTGTTTTTCCCCTAATTGAAAGTGTTCTTAAATCATCATTTGCAGCTTTAGACTTATCTTCTGCCATTCCATGCCTGTAAAGTATAAGATATTTACTCATACACGATTCTCCTTTTTTAGTAAAGTTGTTATTGTGATAATACCCAATTTTATATAAAAATACCAAAAAAGTTTAAATATATTTTAGACAAATTGCCACAAGATACAATAAAATTACAATTTCTAATACTAAGACAATTACTAAAGGATAATGCAAAATTTTATCATTCCACATGTTGCCAAAACTGGCACTCTTTGATAATATTGAGTCAATAGTGTTTTTTGGGGAAAGTAGCATCTATATAAAACACAGGTTAATCTAGAAGCGATATAAATAGGTAATCAAAAAAACATAAAACTTAGGAGGAATATCATGAAAAAAACAGTTTTAATTTTATTATCAGCTTTGATGATTTTTATGGGTTCATCAATTTCAATAGCTGCTGAAATTGATTATCGCTATGAAAGCACATTTACTTTGGACAACTTGATTTCAAAAGAATTAGTATCACTTGATTCTGGGTATCAATATTTAAAACAAACGGCTAAAGGGCCTGCTATTTTAAGAATTAAAAATGATAATGATAACTTAGCTTTTATCAATGTTTATCCATTGGATTTATCTAAGGTAAAGGAGTTTGTGTATATAGGCAAAGAAGTAAAGGCTTTAGAATGGGATGAGATAGTATATGAAGATGGAGATGACTATGAGGAGGAACTAGGAGTAGTTTCTGGATATGTAACCTTAAATGAACCTGGGTTTTACCTTGTGTCAAGTGTTGCTTGGGCTGCTGCTCCTGATGAATACATTGTAGAGGTTGTAGGTGAGACTCCTTATACAGGTGTTTATCCATTTAAAGGCATAGGCTTAAGTAATTATAAAGCAAAAAATACCTATGAAAAGGGTATATTCAAAGATATAAAAGATAATGATTGGTATGCAAATCAAGTTATTGAATGTTACGAACTAGGCTTCATGGGTGGAAAGGGAGAGGGAAAATTCGATCCTAAAGGAAATGTAACTTTGGCAGAGGCAGTAACTATAGCAGCTAGGATAAACAAAATTTATTATGGAAATAGTCCTATAATGGAAGATACTGGATCTAATTGGTATGATGGTGCTGTTACTTATCTAAAAGAACAAAGCATAATCTATGGTGATGAATTTAAAGACTATACAAAACATGCTACCAGGGCTGAATTAGCGTATATCTTCTCAAAAACTTTGCCTTATATGGAGTATCCAGAGATAAACAATATTACTGAATTACCAGATGTTAACTATGAAACTAAATATGATTCCTCAATATTCAAATTATATAATTCTGGGATAGTAACTGGCTCAGATAAAGAGTTGACCTTCAAACCAGAGTCAAACATCAGCAGAGCTGAAGTAGCTACCATAATAACAAGGCTAGTAAATATTGAAAATAGAAAGAAAATTTAAATCTAAATTAAATATAAGAAATGAAAAGAATAACCTCTTTTATTGGCGTGGATGCTGATGAAAGAGGTTTTTTAAAGTGGTAGTATAAAATTGATGAAAATGTTGAGAATGTTTTAGGAGATTTTGGCAAAAAAGAAGGAGTTTTTGATTTGAATGGAGAATATAGTGTATTAAAGTATTTAGAAATATGTTTAGAAATTTGAACTTAAAATAAATTTCGACAAATCTATAAATGTTATTGACTAAGACAATAAACGAAAGTATAATGTAATTATATTGACTAAGACAATAATTAAGAATTGGAGGTAAATCTTTGATAGGGTTAGAATATATTCTAGGGCTATATAACATGCAACATATAGAATTGGCAGAAAAACTAGGAATCAGGAAACAGAATATAAATATGTGGATTAAAGGGAAACAAAACATTCCTAAAAAATATCTCCCTATACTTGAAGAACTCTTTGGGTTGAATAGAGAATATTTTATAAAAGAATTAAATGGAATAGATCAATTGGAAATTCAAAAAGAAAAGCTAAAGATGGACTTAAGACCAGTTATAAAAAAACAAGAACAACAATTTAGTATAGGTGAAATCAATGATATTGTAGAAGTTCCTATCTATGATAAGGAAGAAATAAATACAATTGAAAGAAATATTGAAAAGGCAAAGTTAGTATCTAGATTTAAAGAAGCTTTAGATATAGTGGATAATAATCCTTATATAGATACCTATAAATTAATTATAGAACTATTAGAAAAGGTACAGCATGAGGTTGTCCTTCATAAAACAATTGAAGCCTTAGCACATTATTATGAAGTTTTACCTGATTGGGTATTCAGTGAACCAGAGCAGGAGGAATTTGAAGAAGAGATATTTGAAGTATTTGATGATCATAACTATTAGAATTGGAGGAACACACATGACAACAGCAAACATTGGATTTGAAGAAACACTGTGGAAAGCAGCAGATAAACTAAGGGGTAGTATGGATGCCTCAGAATACAAGCATGTAGTACTTGGGCTTATATTTTTAAAATATATCTCAGATAAATTTGAGACTAAATATGATGAGCTTGTAGAAGAAGGATCAGGATTTGAAGAGGATAGAGATGAATATACATATGAAAATATATTTTGGGTTCCAAAGGAAGCAAGATGGAACTGGATCAAAGACAATGCAAAAGATCCTAAAATAGGACAATATATAGACGATGCAATGATCCTAATAGAAAAAGAAAATACAACATTAAAAGGAGTACTAGATAAAAGGTATGCAAGGCCTGAACTAGATAAAAGAAGGCTTGGAGAATTAATAGACATCATCTCTACAATCAAGCTACATAAAAATGGAGAAAAAGACTTGCTCGGAAGAGTTTACGAATACTTCTTAGGACAATTTGCCAGTGTAGAAGGAAAATCTGGTGGAGAGTTCTACACGCCTACATCCATAGTTAAGACTTTGGTAGAGATGATAGAGCCTTATGAAGGAAGAATTTACGATCCATGCTGTGGTTCTGGAGGTATGTTTGTTCAATCTGAAAAATTCGTTGAAGAACATCAAGGAAGGGTAGAGAATTTGTCTATCTATGGGCAAGAACTAAATTCTACCACATGGAAACTTTGCAAGATGAATCTTGCCATTAGAGGATTAGATGCTAACTTGGGACCACATCATGAGGATACATTTCATAATGATCTGCATAAGACTTTGAAAGCAGACTATATCCTAGCAAATCCACCATTTAATATAAGTGATTGGGGTGGAGCAAGATTAGCAGATGATGTGAGATGGAAA
>CAZIII010000206.1:0-3980 GCA_964539425.1 uncultured Tissierellaceae bacterium
AGGACAAGTATATTCCGAACATGATATAATAAAAATTAATTATGGAGGGATATATATGGCAAAAAGATATGAGGAAGAATTTAAAAGACAAATAATAGCTTTATATAATAATGGAAAAAGTTTAGCAGCTCTTAATAGAGAATATGGTATTGCTAAGTCAACAATTATGGTATGGATTGAAAGATATAATAAAACTGAGTCATTTAATGTTGATGATAATAGAACTGTAGAAGAAAAGGAACTTATAAAATATAAAAAGAGATGTAAAGAGCTTGAAATGGAAAATGATATTTTAAAGCAGGCGGCACTGATATTAGGATGAAAATAGATTTGATTATATCTAATAAAGATAAATACAGTATTAGTGCCATGTGTAGGTTGCTTAAAATAAGCAGAAGTTTAGTATATTATCATATTAAACATAGAGAAAACATGCAAAAAGATAGGCTATCTGAAGATGAAATAATTCTTGAAAATAAGATAATTAAAATCTTTAAAGAAAGTAAAAATAACTATAGCACAAGGAAAATATTGTAGCTTCACGCAGAAAGATAGGAGAGATTATGAATAAATATGGCTTGGTGTCAAGCTATACAATAAAGCAATTTAAAGTCCATAAATCTAAATGCAATGAAGATAAGAACCCCAACATCTTAAATAGAGAGTTCTCAAGGGCTAGTTTAGAAGCAGTAGTAAGTGATTTAACATATGTTAATGTCGCAGATAAGTGGAATTATATATGTGTAATAATGGACTTGTTTAATAGAGAAATTATCGGCTATGCTGCTGGAGCCAGGAAAGATGCTAACCTGGTATATCAAGCATTTCTAAACTGTAAATATCCGCTAGATAAAATTAGTATATTTCATACGGATCGAGGAAATGAATTTAAGAATAAATTAATTGAAGATGTACTTAATACTTTTAAAATTACTAGATCATTAAGTGAAAAAGGCTGTCCATATGATAATGCTGTAGCTGAAAGTTTATATCATATTATGAAAACAGAATTTGTAAAAGAGAGGAAGTTTGATAATTTAAAATCCCTAGAAACTGAATTATTTGATTATGTAAACTGGTATAATAATTTAAGAATCCATGGATCCTTAGATTATATGACACCTTCTGAATTTAGAGATGCCAGGGCTGTAAATTAGCTAAAATTAGATATGCTCACTTGATATTTATGTTAGGTTGGTTTTTAACCTAACATAAATATCAAGTAAAAAAGATTCTAAAAGAACCTTTAATTGTTCGGTAAAAAATTGTACTAATTACTGTTGCCTGCACCGCTATATCCTATTACTCCAAATATTTCTGATTGGTTGATAGTTAAATTGACATCCTTCACCGCATAGACAGAGACATTGTCTGATATAAAAGTTTTTGAAACATCTACTAGCTGAATCATTTTGTCCCTCCCAATTATTCTGATTTTTTTACATTTTCTTATTGCTGCTCCTTAATCTAAATGAATAAATAAAAAATCTACTTACCAATAAAATAAGAAAGTAGATTAGATTGCAAATAACACTTTCTTATCTCTCAAACCTTTTGGTTTGTAGGATTTACCACCTCGAATTTTAACATTCCGGTTGCTGTGCTTCATCGGGCCAGTTCTTGTAAATTTATCATTTTTTTAATATTCACTTTTGTAAAGAAGTCAAAATTTCAATTCCCATGACAGTTGCAGGAATCCTATAATTTGGTGGTAAATTTGATAGTATTACTACTCCAATTTCATTTTCTTTATCAAATCCAATATAGCTATTATAATTTCCCGTTGCACCATTATGCCAAATAATATTATTTCTATTATCAATCATCCAGCCAGCACCAAAATCATCCATATATATTCCCATTTTTTCATAAGTACCAGACGCAGCATTCACTTGAGCTATTACTTCATGTGCTATAGCCAAATATTCTGGCTTTTCACTTATATGTATCGATACATATTGCATCATATCAGTAATATTCGATAGTAGTGCACCAGCCGGCATGTATGCATCTGATTCAGACCACTTCCAATAATTTCCTAAATCTCCAGTTCTATCAGAAACTTTTGTGTTTTTGAGTCCTAAATCTTCTGATATATAATCATTAATCAATGGTGTATAATCCTTATTATATATTTGTTCTAGCACAGCACCTAAGGCTGAAATACCAAAATTAGAATACTTATAAGAATAATCTAAATCTTTTAATTTAGTTTTTCCCAGTCTTTCTATGAGCATTTCCTCAGATATTCCATTAAAGTCGTTTTCACTATGAAAGAAGTTTGATATCATAGGCTTTTCAAAATAGTGCCCTTTATATCCAGATGTATGGGTCACTAATCTTCCAATTGTTGGATAATAGTCTTTCTTTGGAAGATTTATATACTCATCAATGGAATTGTCTAGGCTAATCCTTCCTTCACTCATTGCTTTACATAGTAATGAGGTGGTAAATGTTTTTGTTATAGATCCAATTTCATAAATATGTTCTTCTGGGGATAATTTACTACCATTTTCACCATAAACATCATATGTCATTTTCCCATTCTCTATAATTCCTACGGTGATGGCTGCATCTTTATTGTCTTTAGTTGTATAGTCAAGCATTTCCTCAAATGTCATTGTTGATAGTTGATTAATCTTGTATGAACCATAAATAGAATAACCTCCTATTCCACCAGCAATAAGTAGAACAAAAATTATGATAGCTTTTAGTGTTTTCTTTTTCCTCCATTTATTATTTCTCACTATATTACACCTCCACAGATATCTTTTCTATAATTTAGTTATTATTTCCACCTTCAGTCAGATAGTTAATCAATAAAAGGCTTATCAAACACTTTGTCGCGAGCATTATTGTTCTTCAACATAGTATTCCAAAAAATATTATCTGAAAGACCCAGTCTACCTAAAAACTGTAACAATTTACACTTGCCTTTTGATAGCTTGTTGGGACTTGCCAATTCCTCTACAATTTGTATATTAAAAGTACCATTTATTTCAAAATGTTCACCTAATGTGCTTAGTTGTTTAAATAACCTTTTATTCATCTTCTCAGGCATCATGTATATTCCGGCAGATCCGCCCCTTATTACAGTTCCAAGATAAGTATAATTTAAGTTTTTAGTAAGAACAGATAAATATCTTTCAAGATATTTTGACTGTGCTGATTCCATAAATCCAGATTGCACAATAAAGCCCATTGATTTCCCACCATCACTTGCTGCTTCCATACACTCAATTAGCTTCATCACAATACCAGGCATTGCATGAACGTATAATGGCATAAATACAATAATAGTGTCAAATTCTTTCATATAATTAGCAATTCGCAAGCTGTCTTCCTTTGCTGCATAACATATCTCACAAGGAGACTTCATCCCATTTATAAACTTCTTAATAAATATTTCAGTATTCCCATTTTGGGCCTTTGGAGAGCCATTAATAATTAAGGTTTTCATCTTTATACCTCCTCCAAAGAAAATTGAGTTATGGGTTTTACTATTTCACATTTGCTATAAAACTGATAAAATGTTCTATAAATATAGTCCTCATAGATCTTCTTATCTTCTATGGATGCAAAATCACCTTGATAATAAACCTCTACTTCTGGGTACTTTTCATATCTTGGTATGTGCATAGATTCTCCAGTTTTATATGTTATATAGGGGAGAAAAAGAGGAATCATTCGGTCAAAAAGTGTTTTAAGATTGCCACTAATAAACCCATGTGACACTTTTGAAAAAATAATAACCTTATCCGCATCCAAATACGACCTGTAGAACTCATCTAAATCCTTATGAATGCATCTTCCTGGGGTCTTAAGCCAGCAAGACCAACATCCGGTACAATCTTTTACTATTGTTTCTCTTAAATCAAGTATATATTGGCAGGAAATTTCAAATTCACCCCATTCTCGAATAACTACTCTTTTCATTTCACATGCTCCTTTATAAAATATAATTTCTTCAATGTTTATCT
>CAZIII010000207.1:0-3958 GCA_964539425.1 uncultured Tissierellaceae bacterium
TATTAGATGAAGATGAAGAAAGAAAGGACAATGATAATGCAATAATTCCAGAGAAGATTAACGGAGAGGTAGAATTTAAAAATGTAACCTTTGAATATGAAGAAGGGGAACCAGTTTTGATGGATATTTCATTCAAGGTAGAACCTGGAATGAACATTGCATTAGTAGGGCCTACAGGAGCAGGAAAGACTACCATAGTTAATCTATTAAGTGGATTTTATGAAATATCCCAAGGTGAGATCCTAATTGATGGAGTAAATATCAAAGATTATAAAAAGGATTTCTTGAGAAGAATCTTTGGTATGGTACTGCAGGATACTTATCTGTTTTCAGGCACTATAAAGGAAAATGTTAAATATGGTAATCTAGATGCTACAGATGAAGAAATAGAAAAAGCAGCAGTATTAGCAAGGGCAGATGATTTTATAAACAAATTACCAAATGGATATGAGACATATCTAAACGAAGGTGGGACAAATCTAAGCCAAGGGCAAAGACAGTTATTGGCCATATCTAGGGCAGTATTATCTGACCCATCTATACTAATACTAGATGAAGCAACATCCTCAGTAGATACAAGAACAGAGTTAAAGATACAAGAAGCTATGGTAAGACTAATGGAAAACAGAACAACTTTTATTATTGCCCATAGACTTTCTACAATAAGAGATGCAGATATAATTATGGTAATAGACAATGGAGAAATAGTAGAATCAGGAAACCATGAAGAACTGTTAGAGCAAAAGGGACATTATTATGATTTGTATCAGAGTCAATTTGCTAATGTGAACATATAATATATTTGGGAAAAAAAACAGTAATTTATCGTAAGCAAGATGATGAAGATCAAAGAATTTCTAGGGTATATATTACTGAAGAAGGAAGAAAAATCTGTAAGAAATCAATTAAAGTAATGGAGAAGCTTGAAGAAGAATGTTTTGGGGACTTTACAGTGGAGGAGAAGGTGCTACTAAGAAGATTGTTCCTGCAAATGAAAGATAATCTTCTTGTAGCCACTGATGTGGAAAAATCTAGATAATGTAGGAGGCATATATGTTTAAGATAATAAAAGAAATGAAACCATTTCTCATAATAATAGTACTAATAGTAGGTCTGCTTTTTTTCCAAGCTATGACTGACCTTGCTCTCCCTGATTATATGTCCAATATAGTCAATGTGGGCATACAGCAAAGTGGAATAGAAAATGCAGTTCCTAAAGTGATAAGAGCGGGAGAAATAGAAAGAATCAAGATATTTTTAAGTGAAGATGAAAAGGCTTTAGTAGATAATAGCTATAAATTAATAAGCAAAGAAAACTTGACGCAGGAAGAATACAATAGTTATTCTAAGAAATATCCGTCTTTAGAAAAGGAAAATCTATATATTTTAAATACCGATTCTAAAGAAGAAATTGAAAACATGAACTCATTTTTAGGTAAAGCTATGCTTACTGTATTAGGTATAGAAAAGGGTGCTCCCCAAGGAGTGGCAGCAGTAGAAGGAAACAATATAGAAAACCCTTTTGCAAACTTTCCAGAAGGAACAGATCCTTTTATGGTGCTAAAAGGCCTACCTAAAGAACAGTTAGATGAAATAAAGACTAAGATTGATGAACAATTTAAGAATTTGCCTGAGAATATGATAACTCAGTCTTCTATAAACTATATAAAAACTGAGTATGAAGCCATAGGTATAAAAGTTGAAAAAACCCAGTCTAATTATATTCTATATATAGGTGGAATAATGATACTGATAGCACTTTTTGGTATGGTAGCATCAATACTTGTGGGATTTTTATCTTCAAGGGTCGCGGCATCCCTAGGAAGAAACTTAAGAGATAAGGTATTTAAAAAGGTTACATCTTTTTCCAATGCAGAATTTGATAATTTTTCAACTGCTTCTTTAATAACAAGAAGTACCAATGATATTCAGCAAGTACAACAGTTTATGGTAATGTTACTCAGAATGGTATTCTATGCTCCAATCCTTGGAGTAGGTGGAGTTGTAAGGGCAATTAATACTAATGTTTCCATGGCGTGGATAGTTGCAGTTGGGGTTATAGCTATTCTTATTTTAGTTATAACACTTTTCTCTGTTGCTATGCCAAAATTCAAGATAGTTCAGAAACTAGTGGATAAGGTTAATCTTGTAATGAGAGAAGCTCTAAATGGATCTCTAGTAATAAGAGCATTTAATACCCAGAGGTTTGAAGAAAAGAAATTTGATAAGGCAAACAAGGATTTAACTAAAACAAATCTTTTTGTGTCAAGATTAATGGTTACTATGATGCCTACAATGATGCTTATTATGAACGGAGTTATGCTGCTTATAGTATGGGTAGGAGCGCATGAGATAGATAAAGGTGCTATACAAGTTGGTGATATGATGGCGTTTATCCAGTATGCTATGCAGATAATTATGTCCTTCCTAATGTTATCAATGGTTTCAATGATACTTCCAAGGGCATCTGTATCAGCTCAGAGAATAGCTGAAATATTAGAGGAAGATATTACAATTAAAGACCCAGCGAGTCCAAAAACATTCAGAAAAGATATGAAGGGATTATTAGAGTTTAAAAATGTTAGCTTTAGGTATCCTGGGGCAGAAGAATGTGTTTTAAAAGACATAAATTTTACTGCAAGACCAGGAGAAACCACTGCATTCATTGGAAGTACAGGTAGTGGAAAATCAACTCTTATTAATTTAATTCCTAGATTTTATGATGTTACAGAAGGAGAAATACTTTTAGATGGTATAAATATAAAAGATGTTAAACTTCATGATCTAAGGGAGAAAATAGGTTATGTTCCTCAAAAAGGTATATTATTTACTGGAACTATAGAAAGTAATTTAAAATATGGTAAAAATTCTGAGGCAAGCAATGAAGATATTCTAAAGGCTATAGAAATATCTCAAGCTAATGAATTTATTGATGGAAAAGACAAGGGAATTCTATCTGAAATAGCTCAAGGTGGAACTAATGTCTCAGGAGGTCAAAAGCAAAGACTTTCAATTGCTAGAGCATTAGCTAAAAAACCTGAATTGTTTATTTTTGACGATAGTTTTTCAGCCCTTGATTTTAAAACGGATGCCATACTAAGAAAATCAATGGGTCTAGAAATAAAAGATAGAACTGTACTAATAGTAGCGCAAAGAATTAATACAATAATGAACGCTGAAAGAATCGTGGTTCTAGATGAGGGGAAGATAGTGGGTATTGGAACACACAAAGAACTTCTAGAGAATTGCCAGGTTTATAAGCAAATTGCTCTATCACAGCTATCAGAGGAGGAACTTGCAATATGAGTGAAAAAAAAGTAAATAAACGAGGAGCGGGAGGTACAGGTCATGGACCTATGGGAGGAGCTGTTGAAAAGCCTAAGAACTTTAAAGGAACTTCTAGCCAACTTCTCCAATATTTAAGACCATATAGACTAAAACTTATTATAGTAATAATATTTGCAATAGCTAGTGCAGCTTTTTCAATAGTTGGACCAAAGATATTAGGTAAGGCTACGACTTCCATATTTGAAGGATTAGTTTCCAAAATATCTGGAGTAGAAGGTGCAGGAATAGATTTTCAATACATTGGAAATATTATTTTGTTGCTTATTGGGCTTTACATTATATCTGCATTATTTTCCTTTATACAAGGATTTATAGTTTCAGGAGTTGCCCAAAAGGTATCATATAATTTAAGAAAAGAGATATCTGAAAAGGTAAATAGACTACCACTTAAATATTTTGACACAAAGACTCATGGTGAAGTATTATCAAGGGTTACAAATGATGTGGACACCGTAAGTCAATCATTAAATCAAAGTATGAGCCAGATAATAACATCAACTACTACCCTTATAGGTGTGCTTATTATGATGATATCAATATCTTGGCAGATGACCATTGTTGCTCTTTTAATACTACCACTTTCAATGGTATTAGTCATGACTGTAGTTAA
>CAZIII010000208.1:0-3926 GCA_964539425.1 uncultured Tissierellaceae bacterium
AAAAGAACTCTTGGAAAGAGTTCTAGGGGTGTAGTTTTTATTTTATTGATGTATGATAAATTAAGAATGTGTCTTAACTTATTTTATTAGCTTTCATTAATCTTAATATCTGATATCCATCACTAGCATATCCGCCATAACCTGACCACCACTTTGGATATATGACTGGAATAGATGTAGATATAAATGTAACTAGTTGATAATTTCCTGCTAAAATAATCATTTCTTTTAAAAGGA
This sequence comes from uncultured Tissierellaceae bacterium, assembly GCA_964539425.1. Taxonomy (GTDB): domain Bacteria; phylum Bacillota; class Clostridia; order Tissierellales; family Tissierellaceae; genus JAVKTS01. The sequence continues at coordinate 238 of CAZIII010000208.1, forward strand.
TCATTTCTATTAATAATTAATCCTCCATGTTCATACTAATAAGTAATAATACGATGCCATAAACTAGAGAAGCAATTGGTCCACCCGAAAGAATAAAACTTTAAATGTACCTTCATCAAATTGAATCCCTGCCCTAAATCTCTCTTCCTCTAATATCTCATTTAGATTAATCTCTTTTCCTTTTACATAATAGTCTGGGATAGGTAAAATAATTTCACCAACTATTACTAATACAATTAAGAAGCACAATAAGAATCTAATTATCTCAAAACCGAATACCCTAATAACCTTTATATCCTTGACTCGATATAGAATCCCTAATACTATAATTAATAAAATTACTGCTGTATATATCCAAACCAAGTTTAATCACCTCTTGTTATCTTCAAAATATTATATAACCTATCTATAGTATACTGGAAGCTTTGGTGTTCTCATGATATTTCCATCTTCAAGAGTCACCTCAGCATATATTACAAAATATGGCTCATATGAAAACCCTCTAGAAGAGTTATGTTTTTCTATTATCTTGCCAATGCTATCATTTGTATACATCCAGCCATCCGAATAATCTGTGTCAGAAAAATTCAATACTGCCCCTTCACCCGACTCCAATCTCAAGGTATAAAAATCTACCTGGCTAGCATCTTCATATTCTAATAATTCTATCTCAAAGTAATCATCATTTATAAGATACCAATCATCTTTAATTTCATATTTAGAATTAATCCTATATATCTCTCCTAAATTATCAAAGCTGCTATGATAATCGTTTAATCTTGCATATGATGAAAATCTAACCATATTAAGACTTCCCCCGAGTTCTTTAAGTTCAGCATCTTTACCTGAAATGACCTTTCTTAGGCGGTTTATTTCCTCATCTTTTTTGGATATCTTAGTTTTCAAATCAATAATTTCTTCAGATAATAGTTCCTTATCAGCATTTAGAGAAAACCTTCCTTTTATTTTATCTAAGGATAAGTTCATTTCATTATATTCATCAATAGTTTCTCTATCTAATATTATGTTGTCCAATGTGGGATAATGAACATATACTTGTTCATTATCCTCACCTAAAATATCACCAGTATAAGGGAGGTCGATTAACTCTTTCTCATAGTCTATCTTAGACATAATAGAAATTGTAAAAAAATCTTGTTGATGTTCACTGCCTTCACTTCCAAACAGATATGCAAAAGTTACTATTCTACCTTCCTCTTGTTCGATAATTTCTATTTTATTTATTTTTTCTTTCCAAATTTCCGGGATTTCAAAGGTATATCCATATTCCTCATTTGTATAAGTATCAATTGGTTCTTCTTTCTGACATCCTGAAGTCATGACTAATACTAATACCGGAAATAACACTAATAACCATAAACATTTTCTTACTCTCATTCTCATCATCCCCCTTGATTCGATATAAAATCCCGAATAATATAATTACTAAAAGTATAGCTGTATATATCCAAAACAAGTTTAATCACCTCTTAAACCCTGATTATTTTCTAAGTCTATAAAATCAATTTCTTACCTACAAACCCTCTATAACGTATTTATCTACAACTATGACATGAAGATCCATATTTAACTTCCATTAGTCCCACCAAATTACAATTTCAATTCTTCTAGCTTTTCTTTTAGTTTCATACTACCTCTACAATACACTCAAATAAATGCCATTTCTTACTTTTAGGTACTCCATCCTTTCCCATAGATGTTCCCACTCTTTCTATTTCAGAGAATTCTAAAATAGTCAAATTTGAAAGTAAAGATGTAATTTCTTCCTTATCCATATATGTCATATCCTCTGTATCTCTATACCACTCATCTCTATTTCCAAAAATATTTACTCCAATAATTGTGTGTTTCTTCAATCTTTCAGAAATACAATTCCATAATACATAAAAATCTTTTTTCCTCAAAAATGAAAGTGTCAAACTAGAGTAAAAACAATTAATTCCTTCTATTTCTTCAATACTAAGATTCATAATATCTGAATTTAATATGGTAATTCTATCCTTAATGTCAGTTAGATTATTTAATCTGTTTTCAAGAACACTAGTTTCCTTATCTAGTGCTATTACCTTATGACCATGAGATGCAAAATAAATAGAATCATTTCCAGCGCCACTGCCACAGTCCAAGATCAATCTATCATTTTCTAAGTATCTTATAACTTTCCTAGCCAATTCTCTCGGTGGCCCGCCCAATGTTATCTCATGAAATTTTTCTGATGACATTAAAATCCCCCCTATTCCAATTAACTATCTTACTTCAATCCTAATTTTACAAGTAGTCCTTTATTAAATAGATACTTTAATATATATTTCTATTTAATTTAGGAAACTCCTTCTTTTATTAGAATAAAAAATCCATAGTTGGTTAATCTCACTATGGATTCTGGTGTAACTTATTCAATTTGATTTAAATATATCGTCTACTTTATATCACTTTTCTCATAAAGTCTTCATAAAGTTACTATTTGTGGCTCTTCAACATCTGGACAATCTTAATATAAAGTAATAGGATCAATGTCTAAGCATTCACTTGGATCACAATTACCTGTTAAATCCCATGCTAATGTATCATTTAATACAGTGCATGCCCCTATAAATACATTTATATCTTGAGCAATAACTCTAACATATGTAGACCATTTCCAACCTCCGTCAACTATGTACTCCATGTCAACCCCACAACCTTTACCACTGCAATAAAATACCATATTTGTATTTTATTAGTTCTAAATACCCTTTACTTATATGTCTTTCTCACTATACACAATCATTTTATTTAAATCAATTATTATCCCTGTGCTTTTCATAAAATCCATACCAAGTATGCCATTTATTTCAAATCCATAATCCATAACTCCAACTTCAATTGTAAAATCATTTATTTGTAAACCACCTAGATTTATCTCATCAATTTCTTTCTTATATACAAACTCCACTCCACCAACCCCTGAAATGGTTTCTATTGTGTCATCTTCCTCTATTGTAACTCCTAACGCATCTACCTTGTCCATTTTAAATACAGTTCCACCTGAACCAGTATCCAGAAGTACATTATCTAATGACATAGAATTCCCTTTGTAATTAAGAGTAACCTGGCAAAATGGAAGTCCATATCTATAATCCAATTTAACCATTTTAACCATATTTCCTTACCCCAATCCAATTTCTTTCTTCAATTATTAATTCTTTATTCTTTGTGTGATAAACATACATTTCTCTACTTTTATCTTTCTTATGTTTTTCAGCATACTCTTTTAAGGCATCTCTACCTACATCAAATACATTGATAATTGAAATATCTTCAATTATCCTTTGTCCATCTTTTGAATATGCTTCTATGGCTTCAAATAATAACCACTTGTTAGGATAGTTCTTTATTGCTTCTGACCATTTCAAAATCATCAACCTCCTTATTATATAAACCCCTCGACGTTCTTATCTATATTCTTATATTAGCATAAGATAAATATTTTTTTCTACAATATGTAAGTATTTTATCATTCATAATATAGATACCCAATTTTATTTTTTATTAATTAGTATCAAAAACAAAAAGATAAGTAAATTATCTACTTATCAAAAACACAAAGTAAGTGGTTATGCGACTTATAGCCTTTGTGTTTAGAAACCCTCGGTTGTGGTGGAGTTCCATCAACTATCCCTATTTTA
>CAZIII010000209.1:0-3859 GCA_964539425.1 uncultured Tissierellaceae bacterium
AGTTGAATTCTCTGATGAGATGGCAAGTGTTCCAAATCCTACTGCAGGACAAATGTCAGACTTTACTTCATGGGGAGCTACTCCATCATTGGAATTTAAACCTGAAATCACTGCTCCGGGTGGAAAAATATATTCAACATTAAATAATGATCAATATGGAACAATGAGTGGTACTTCCATGGCGGCACCTCATGTATCAGGTGGATCTGCTCTTGTTATGGAATATATCAAGGAACAGTATGAAGGCTTATCTTTGGGAGAACAGACAAGACTTGCTAAGGTTCTTTTGATGAATACTGCAAATATAGCTTTTGATGAGTATGATACTGAATACTCACCTAGAAGACAAGGTGCAGGAGTAATGGATCTTTATGGTGCAGTATCTACTCCAGTTAGACTAGTAGATGCAACCACTAATGAAGCTAAAGTTGAGTTAAAAGACTTTGAAAATACTGAGTTTACAATGAGATTTAAAGCAATAAATGATTCAAATACAGATGTAAATTATGGTGTAGATGTGGCTGTTTTAGCAGATTATATTCATCCAGCGGGATTAAATCTTTTAGTATCAGATTATATTTATGATGCAACTATAGAAGCACCTGAAACTATAATTGTTCCTGCAAATGGAGAATATGAATTTGAAGTAAGAGTAGATATTGGCACAGATGAAACTATTTATAGGAATATGTTTGTTGAAGGTTTTGTTACTTTAACAGATTTAAATGATGAAAATCCAACTCTTTCAATACCATATCTTGGTTTCTATGGTAATTGGGGAGAACCAAATATACTTGATGGTATGAGATTTATTGATCCAGCAGGCTCATCATACTTTGATGCATCAGGTATGCTTTATTGGACTGCTGATGGTGGTGGTTATTACTATACTACACCTGAAATTTATATGAATCCAGGAACTGTAGCTGGATATTTAAATGGTACTGGAAATATTATGCCTTACTTGTCATTTATGAGAAATGCAGAATCAGTTAATTACAATATATTAGATGACCAAGGAAATCTTCTGAGAACCATTTTAATGCAACAATATAAGAGAAAGAACTATATCAACGGTGGAAATAATGGTCCTGTTGGAATGGTAACTGCTGCAGAATGGTACGGAGATATAAATGGTAAAGTAGTAGCAGACGGTAATTATTTCTATGAGATTGCTGCCAAGATTCACTATGATGGAGCTGAAGTACAATCAAAGAGAATTCCAATAACTGTGGATACTGTGGGTCCAGAAGCAACAAATATAGCTTTTAATCCACAGACTAACAAAATTATCTGGAATTCCACTGATAATGGAATAGGTATATTAGGATTCTCATTTATAATTAATGATACTGAAATTGCAGATCTTGTTTATGCAGAGGAAGGAAAGATAGAATATGAGCTAGATATAAAAGAGTATATCAATACTCCTGGAGAATACAATATTAAGATTGAAGCTGTTGATAAATTATTCAATATTAATGTTGTAGCATTTGATTTTGTAGTTGATAAGATCAATCCATATATTTATATTTTAGAACCAGGTCTTCTTGAAATCTATGATGAGTCTGAAATAGTATTCAGTGGATATGTTGCAAACTTACCTTTATTAGACAAGGTTCTAGTAAATAATGAGGAAGCTGATATAGAATTTGTGGAAAATACAACTATAAAACACCCAGATGATCCTTCTACTATTTTATATACAGGTCCAGCATTTAAGTTTGATAAGATCATTAGTCTAGAAGATGGATACCAAGAAATTAAGATAGAAGCTATTTCTAATAACGGCCAAACCAGTAGCTTAGTTAGAAGGTTCTATGTTGATACAAGAGCACCAGAACTAGAAATAGTTGTAAATAGTATTGACAATGAAGAAAAAACAGCAGAATTAGAGATTACAATGATGGATAGTTTAGGATATCTTGAGTTATTCTTAGGAGATAGCCAAATTTATCAATTTGAATATCCACTTGTAATAGTTGAACCTGCTAATGAGACAATAACTTATACAGTGAATCTTGTTGAGGGAGACAATGAATTTGTATTTACCCTTAGAGATGGAGTCGGACACGAAACTATTAATACTACTAATATTCCTTTTAACACAGGAGGAGAGACAGATCCAGAACTACCTCTTATTACAAATATTGAGCCATCAACTGATCTTGAACTTGAAGCAAATGAGTCCTTCAATATAAGTTTTAATGCTCCAGAAGGTGGAAGTGCCTATTATAGAATTTTACTTCCACTTAATATGAGTGCAAATAGTTTTAGAGCAAACAGCCTTGGAACTCCGATGACAGAAGAAGAGCCAGGACTATATACAGCTACTTGGTTTGTTCCTAGTGGATTTGTTGCTTCCAACTTACAAGTAGAAGTAATATATGTAGATGCTGATGGCCTTGAAATATGTGAAATTGCAAATGGAAGAATAACTGTAATAGGTTCCATGGAAGATATTCCTGTGAATTCAGTTATCATAGGTGATGAAGCCTTTGATTTGGATTACTTGAATACAAGTGGATATGCTCAATCCAGACTACTAGAAGCATATAACACTGGAAATCCAGTTTATATCAAGCTTAATAACAATAGCTTAGTGGATGAAAATGGAAATCTAGTAGGTATTGAGTCTCTGCCAAATAGATTAATTCACATTGATATGTTTGGAGACACAAGGGTTTTCGAAAGATAATAGATTAATAGAGACATTACCCCCAAATTTTGGGGGTAATGTGTTTTACTGAAAATTATTGACAAATTATGATTTCTTAGGACAAAGATATTTTGGGAAATGTAAAGTATCGTTGGAAAACAATAGATATGGAGGTATTTTTAAGGCTTTTGAGAACATTTCAATGGATGGAATAAGCAAGGTTGTGGGATAAATTTAGATTAGGGACATATATATAACTTCGTAGGGTGTAACCATGCTTTGCTTTTCACATAATCAAAAACAAGGAGGTGCAAAATCATAAGAGTGTTGCTAAAAAACTTAAGGAGGTAAATGTTAATGTTAAGAAACAAAAAGATTACCAAAGGACTATCCTTATTGATTACAATGGTGATGGTATTAGGGTATATGACATCATTTGTTTATGCAGAAGACAACCAACTAAGTTCAGCAAGAGTAGACTTAATACAAGAAGCATCGGAAAAAATAGAATTAGATCTTAAGAAAGACCTTGAAAAAGAAGACCTAGTCGAGATCATGGTATATATGGCAGATAGAGTTGATACAGGAATGGTGGCTCAAGCTACAAGAAAAGCTACATCTTATCAAACACCATATAACACTAAGATACAAGTTAGAAATGCAGTATTAGATTCATTACAAGATAAAGCAGAAATGACACAAGCTAATTTACTAAAATATTTAGAGCAAGAAATGGAAAGAGGAAATGTAGAAGAATATACATCATATCATTTAGTTAATATGGTATATGTAAAAGCTACAAAAGAAGTAGTAGATAATATTTCTTATATGAGAGAAGTAGAAAAAATATATAAAAATAAAGTTCATATGATGGAAACTCCAATAATTGCTGAAGATGTAGAACCAGCAGCAGAAGGAGTAGAATGGAATATAACAAGAGTAGGAGCAGATCAAGCTTGGGATCTAGGCTACGATGGTACAGGGGCAGTAGTTGGCTCTCTTGACTCAGGAGTAGATTGGACACATCCAGCTTTAAAGAATCACTGGAGAGGATATGATCCAAATACAGGAGCAACAGATCCAAGTAAGAGCTGGTTTGACCCAGTATATAGTGCACAATTGCCAGCTGACTCAGACAGTCACGGAACTCACGTAATGGGAACAATGATTGGTCAAGAACCAGATGGAAGCAATCCAGTA
>CAZIII010000210.1:0-3809 GCA_964539425.1 uncultured Tissierellaceae bacterium
AATATCCATTTTTGGCTATTTTTGACGATAATCACCTATCTCCATAATTTAATTTGCTTAATGATAAAATAATACCCTTACTTGTCTACTGATATAAGTATATCATTATTTTCGACATATTGCAACAACTTTCCTTCATATGTTTCATTTAATAACAATTCATTTTTAAATTTTTGTGAATATTTCATATCCGATTCAATAATCTTGATATTTAAATCGCTAACTGTCTCTGAATTGTCTTTCATTATTTTATCAATACTCATTCCACACTTTACTCCAATTATTTCGTTTTTTATATTATTTTTCTTAGCAAATCTACAAAATCCGATAAAACTTGTTCCACTTCCTATTGGAAATAATATTCTACTGTCATTATTAATATTGCTTAAGTCTATATTTTCATCGAAAAAATTTTCAACACTTTTGAATGCAATATCTTCAATCATTCCAACTTGAACATGAAGTAAATCGTTCTCATGTGCAAAGTCCCTAGAGCGTTTATTTAAAACACTTTTATAGCCATAAGGTACTCTGTTTATAATTGCATTTGTTTCATGTAATCTTTTAATCATATCTGTGTCTTTCCCATTTGGTATAAATACATATACTGGAATGCCTAATATATCTCCAACCATAGAAAATTTAAGAACTTGAATACTGTCTCTGCTACCACATACAGATATTCCGTTTTTACTAAGTTTAAAATATTCATTTGCAACATATGATTTTAGACCGCATAAAGTTGTTTCATTTTCTATCATATCTCCGTAGAATATTTTAAATTTTTTATTACAATATTCAGCATTATTTAACATTCTATTAACCTCTCCAGTATCTCACTATTTTTTGATTTTTTATTAGCAATTTTCGTTGTAAAAATCGTGTCTGATTTCTTTCTTATGATATTATATGAGTGTTCTATGTAATCATCTGGGTATTTTACAATATTATTATAATCTAGCAATATTGCCTCTATTGCACACTTGTAGCAACTCATACATCTTGTATCACTCAGTGGAGTTATGTTAAATTTATTTGAATTTAACTTATTTAAGTGTTTCTTAAATCTATGTGGAGTAATACATGAATTAACATTTTCAAAAGCTTTATAAAAATTCTCTCCAACAAATTTATAAGCATTAGATTTTGTTTCTAAGATATCAAAAAATTCTAAATTATTAAAATATTTACTTATTCCATTTCTATATTCTGTAAACATTTCTATACTATCAGATATCCCATATTGAACTCTACATTCTGATATTTTTTCATTTACATTATTTCCCATAGCAAACTTATTTATATTATTCTGGTAGCCATACTCTATCATTAATGAAAGAATCATTTGATTTTTCATTGGATTGTCAATAAATATAGGATTATTATTATCTTCAATTTCCAATAAAATTATATCGAATCCAAAATCTTTGGCAAAACTAATTGATTTATTAAATTCATCTGGGTATGATTTATTTAATGATTTTACATGGAATAATACTGGTTCATATCCACAACTTAACAGCTTTAATGAATTGTAAACACTATCAAATCCAGACGAAAATCCAACGACAACCTTATTGTTTGTGGATTCTATATCTATGGGATTACTAAATTCTTCACTTAGGTTGATAATTGGGTTATATCCAATTGAGTTTAATATTAATTCTGAAAATCCATTAAATCCATATGGCACCGTCAAGATGCTATCATTAGATATATTATTTATATCATTATATAAATCTATCATATCCAAAACTATTTTGTTTTTTATCTGAAAATTAACAATCTTCATAAAATCACGCCTTTCTCATTTAAATATAATTATATGCTCACTATTATCTATTTTTTTAACATAATCTACACCAATTCCACCACTAACCCTAACATTGTTTTTTAAACCTTGCAATTCTATAAATTCTAATCCAACTTCATTACCTAATCTTATAAAGTCATTAACTAAATCGTATTCCTTAAACCCTTTAACATTCATACAGACTCTTGACTCTTTATTCGATTTATATTTTAAGCAATTTCCTAACATTGGCTTTACGAATGAATTTAACCAGTGTTCATATGAACCTGATATAGAATCTTCCGATTCTAACTCATTATTACTATAGTTTTCTAAATTGAAATATGGTGGACTAGTAAATATAATATCCGCTCGACCAATACAAGATTTTGTAAGATATTGACTGCCTTTAGTAAATATTTTAAAATTCCAATCTGGTTTTATTTTTCGAATGTCATTGCCTAACTCATTTAATTTCTCAACCAATGAGCTGTTTACATCAAATCCTACATAATTTAATCCTAAATGTGCACTTGCAATCATTCTCACTCCCCACCCACAACATGGGTCAAGATATACCTTTCCATTTTCGACATTTCTAGATAGAATATCAACACATTCTTTTATTGGAAAGTTTGTTAATTTTGCAACAATTCCTTTCCCACCTAAACGTATTGCAGTCTTTACGTTTTTTGTCAAATCTTTGCTGTTAAATACTTTATCGTTTGTATATGTTTTATTTATAAATACTTGCGTTAACTCATCTGAATCAAGCATTTCGTTTATCGAGAATTTTGAATGATACAGTATACCGTCATTTGCAATTTTTTCAAAATAATAACCATGAACATAATTTTGTCTACCAGTTCCATTTTCTACCAAGTTCTTTAATTGATTTAGGGCTTTCTCTTTAGTAAATTCTTTATAAAAATTCTCTCTAACTTCTTTTATTTTTTCAATTTCAATTTCACCATTAAAATGCTTAGTATCAACTTCTCTATTTTTATATTTTACTATCATTACAAAATCTCCTCCTAATAATTCATATTTTAATTATAACATGCTCTCTCTATCTCGCTTTTATTTCTTATCTTATATATATATTATACCACATTAAAAATCTAATGTCAATAGATAAGTAAAAAAATCTCGAAAATTAATTCGAGATTTTAAATCTACTCATAGTCTTGACAAATCCAAGTTTCCAAGACCTCACAATTTTCAGTATTTATGTACATATGAAATGGTCTAGTTGTAGTTAGATGATTCTCAATTCCGTATAATCTGGATAATGTCCCTTCTGCCACACACAATGCATATATGCCACACTGTCTGTCTTTCCATCTTCTGTAAAACTCATTCTCGCATGGTGAACAAAAGCATATTTTGGCATATAACGTTCAAAGAATGGCTTACGAGTCTTTGTTTCAAAGAAGTTGAGTCTTAATAGCATGATTACGAAGCCATCTTCTCTTGTTTGTTGGAGTGAATGCTCAATAAACTCTAGCGCCAATTTGAATGGAGGGTTTGAAATGATAACATCAAAATCTCCTTTATCGAGTGTTAAGAAGTTGCCTTTTATCTCTGCCAGTGAATCTTCACGAATATCTACTGTGAAAATATTTCTCGAATCGACACCTTCTCTCACAAGAGCTTCTGGGTAACTCATTGGGTTTTTACTATCTCCTCCTGCACAAGGGTCGAGAATAACAATATCTTCATTTTGGAATATATTTTCTACCTTATTAAATGCTTGTAGGAATTGTTGAATAGTTTCTATTGGTGTTACATAGTAGTCTGAAATGTGGCTATCTCTTGCTCGTGACCTGTTTGTTGAACTCATGTCATTCCTCCTCTTTCCAGAAATCAAGCACAACATTTGTTTCCATATCAATGTAAAAACTATAGATTCCGTCGTCTCGCTCCTGTGAATACAAACCTACTACCTCTGCTTCAGGATACCCAACTTCGTACCCATTCCAATCGGAAGACCATATAAGATTTTTAAATTTCAAAT
>CAZIII010000211.1:0-3797 GCA_964539425.1 uncultured Tissierellaceae bacterium
TTATAGATGGAACAAATACCATGATAGAAATGGCAGCCATGTGTAATGCCACAGGTTTTACACCAGATGTACGTGGAGGAGTAGGACCTACAGTGACCATAGATGAGCTCCCTAAGATATATAGCCTTAAAGAAGAAGGTGGAATCCTTAACAAATACAAAATAGTAGACTATGTCCATGGAATAGCCCCAGGAGTATTTGTTGTAGTCACCACCTCGCTTCCACAAGTACACCATGAAATGCAGTTTTTAAAAATGGGGCCTGGACCAAATTATGTACTCTATAGACCATATCATCTAACAAGTTTAGAAACACCGATAACCATAGCAAAAGCATATTTATACAATGAAGCGACCATAGCACCAATGAGCGAAAAATTAGTGGCAGAAGTAATCACCATAGCTAAAAAAGACTTAAAAGTAGGAGATAAAATAGACGGGTTAGGAGAATATACAGTATATGGAAGTATAGATACCTATGAAAAAGCAAAAGAAGAAAATCTAGTGCCAATAGGGCTTATAGACAATGCCATAGTAAAAAAAGATATTAAAAAAGGAGAGTTTATTACTTACGATATGGTAGAGCTAGATACAAATACTACTATATATAAACTAAGACAGATGCAGGAAAAATAAAGCAATTTTTCATACATTATAACAAACAAAGCACTATAATCTCTAGTGTTTTAAACTTTCGCAAAATATTCCAAATATTGTGCAAAAAAATGAATTCCATAAGATTATTTAGGGTATTTATATAATAATAAAACCCCAAGCATACTAGTATAAGGAAGGAGATAATGAAAGCTCGTAGAATCATTGCATTGCATTAGCATTAGCAAATATAATTAACTGGAAGAAAAATAAGCAAAGCTGTGAAAAAGATATTTATAGTAGAGTAGGAAAAAGGAGGATGATTATTATGTTAAAAAAGTTAATATCAATAAGGAGAACTGTAGTTTTTTTATTGATTTTAACTATGGTATTAGGACCAGTAGCTAATAGTATTTCTCTAGCTACAAGTGAACAAAGGGTAAAAGTTACTCATGTACCTAGTATGCTTTGGGGTGGATTTGGCCAATATGTAGAGTATGAGCTAGATGGTATTAAATATAGGACAGACCAAGCTTCTAGTGCAACCAATAGGCAAGCTTGGTCTTTAATGAATCAAGAAGATAAAAGAAAAACCTATGACAGACTCCACACAAAAGCAGCAAAACAAGCAGCTTTTGGTGAAGATGGCTGGCAAGACGTCGTTAGCTGGATTAGAGAGACCAATGAATGGTTTGTAGCCAACAGGATGTGGAAGGAGAAAATAGCCAAGAAAAGTTTCCCAGGCCTATATGAAGTATATGGAGATGGCAAGTCCTTAAGTAACCTTTTTGGGGACTTTGATGAAATGAAAAATTATATTCCACCATCTATAGTCTCAAATAACAACATGGTAAGAGAAGAATTTATAAAAAAATTAGGAGAGCTAGAAGACTATTATAATGTTGGAAAAGACTATTATACCCAAGTCAAGGACATGCGAGGGAGAAGCATAGGTAAAGTGGCCACTTTTACCATGATGCAATGTAGCCAAATGCTAAGTGATATGTTATTTCTCCCTTCCGTATCTAATCTAGCAAGCATACCTAGGTCAGGCTTGATTTCAGATCTTATAGGAGTCTTGCAAACAACAGCTGGACTAGAAGGTGGAGACCTATTAGAAAAGCTAAACGCCTATTTAGAAGGAGGCCAAGCAGTCCAACTAACAGTTTCAGAGCAAATAAAGCTATACGAATCCTTAGTCAAGACCTATGCAGTATTAGCAGAGGACTATTATAATAAAACTCAAGAAAAGATCGTGGACCTAAGGAGTAGCTACAAGCACCTAGTAGCCATAGCCAAAGACCTAGAGCTATGGCATCAAGAGAAAGCTGAAAAGAAAGAAGCAGAAAAAAACAATTATAAGACAGGCATAAATGAAAGCATTATCTTGCCTCCAGAAAAAGATCCAGAGCCAGAGGACCCTACTGTAACATTGGCTTTTAAATGGAAAACAGAAGAAGAACTTAAAAACACCTTATTCCACAACGACCTAGATGGATGGTTAGAATCCTATGGAGAACTTGAGCTTGCCTTAGAAAAAGCAAGAGATTTAGTATTTGAAGAGATAATAAGTCAAAAAAATGCTTTAGATGCTGAAAGCTTTGGGAAGCTTGAAATAATATCTGATAGGATAAAAGAATCCTATGGAATAATATTATCAAAAGTAGAATATTTGGAAGCAGAAATCTCTACATTAGATATAAAACACACAGAGATTATAGAACTATATGATGACTTAGATCGGATTCCTATTGCTGAAACATACTTTGATGGAAGGGATAAATTTAGTCCAGACTTAGAAAACTTTAGGAATACAGGCCTGCCTTATGACCATTATTATTCACAATTACGAGATCATATAGAAGGAAACAAAGAAAAGATAGACAACTTGTTAGATACAACAATAGCCTTAAAGGATCAATACCCTACTTTTTACAAGGAAATCATTACTCATATTCAAGACCTATCTTTCTACTTAGATTTATTGAGCGAATTAGATCTGGAATACTCCAAAAAGTATAACAAGTCAATTTGGAAATTGAAAAACAAAACAGGTCTTGATACGAGCAATAATTATTCAATGATTGATTATATCAACCCTGACGAAAATCAAGACTATACAGGAAAAGATTTTGCTACATTACTTGAAATAGAGGAAATAAATCCAGATGATTATAATATAGAGGAGATATCAATTAATCGACCAAAAAATGTCTTTAGTAAAGCCTATGATATATATGAAACATTTAAGGAAGCAGAATATATTTTACAAGAGGCCTATGAGGATAGTATTCTTAATGAAGAGAACTACCAAGATCAAAGACAAGACTACTACCAAGAAATGGATACCAGATTAAATGCCTATTTGAATGCCCAAGACAAGATGGAAGGAGCCTTTGTGAAAATAAGAAATATGGTAGATCAATATGAATCTTCCTGGGAAGGCACTTATTTTCAAGGAAGCTATGATAATCATGCCTACCAACCATACCTATACGGCACTGGATTAGTTTCCATATCTGCCTTTGATGTGGAAGGCCTTCGGTCCTATATAAGGGGCGGAGGAAATACTTCTATACTCTATAACAAACTAAAGAATATAGAAAGAAAGGCTGAATCCAATGAAGCATTAGTAGCTGATCTAGTAGGGCAAATTGAAAGTTACGACATAGAAATGAACTTGCTCATAGATACAGAATTAACAAACTATGCTGCTACAAAAAATAAAATCATAAAAAACTTCTATCAACTAAGAGCGAAGTATGGCCTAGATGACCTATGGCTTGAATTAACTGTCAACCCAGAAAATAGCTTATTCTATTTTAATACCTGTGACATATCTCGTATTTGCGAAATCTTAAATGGAGAAACAGAAGAAATTATATTCTTAAAGGACTCAATTAAAACCATAAGGAATTATAAGGATAAGGCCAGTGTAGACATACACTCCACTAGCAATAATCTCTATGATATCTACAAGAGAGCTACAGCCATAAAAGATATGTATATGGGTAATATGTTTAGCAAGTATGGCTTGCAGACAGATGAATACAAGACAGAGATATTAGACCTCTATGCAAATCCAAATGATGGAGATGATATCTTAAATAGTATAACTGAAGTAAAGAGCAAACACGAAGGAGTAAATTATAGCTTTCCACCATCACCACATGAAGGAATTGATGAAAATCAACCAGTTGGAGA
>CAZIII010000212.1:0-3741 GCA_964539425.1 uncultured Tissierellaceae bacterium
TTGTTAATTGGTGTATTGGCAGTTAGTATTGCTTCACTTTTCCCTGGCCATGTTAGTTGATATCTTTCTTTATCCCCTTCTACTATTTCACTAGATAATTCTTGCTGCAACAATTCAAAATTTATCGCTCTAGTTATATTCCCGTATTCATCTTTTATTTCTGTGATTACATTTGGAAATAGATTTTCTATTTTTTCAATATTATCCAGTCCTATATCCTTTGATTTCATGTTTAATTTATCCATTTTTTCCTCCTGTTAACATAGATCATTTACTCTAATATTTCATTCAATCTATCAAAGTCTGATTGAAATAAGTTATCTTGTATTATTCTATATTTTTCAAATTCTGATTCTGCAAATTCTTTTGCTATTATAGCTGTCACTTTCCCTGAGTTTTCAAGTACCTCTCTTTCATTAAACTGTAGAAAAGCATTTAATTTCTTTGCCCAATCTTCCATAGTCATTGGGATATTCCTTTCTGCCTGACTTTCTGCATAATCAAGATACATGGAAACAAATCTATCTAGCTCTTTAATTTCTTTTTCACTAAGATAATTTTTAGCTATGGATACATCTGTTTTAACTATTTTCCCTTGAGGTGCATTCTTCCAGGTGGTTAAACCCATATGATTTTTTGTACTATCTGCCCTTTTATAAATTACCTCAGCTGCAGTACTTCCATGAATAGCAAAATGCAATTTGTTTTGAACTGTTTTGAAAAACATTTTAGTTGTTTTTGCATTACGATCATAGTCTAATGCTGTTGCATAAATATCAGTTATTTTTTGATAAAATCTTCTTTCTGATGCCCTTATCTCCCTAATTTCTGCAAGTAGATGTTCAAAATAGTCTTCATTTAAAAATGACCCGTTTTTCATTCGCTCTTTATCAAGTACATATCCACGAATGGCAAAATCTCTAAGTATATTTGTTGCCCATTGTCTAAATTGAGTTGCTCTTAATGAATTGACTCTATATCCTACCGATATTATGGCATCAAGATTATAATACATTACTTGATAATTCTTTCCATCAGTAGCAGTTGTTCGATATTTTCGAATAACTGAATCCTCTATTAGTTCTCCACTTTCAAAAATCTCTTTTAAATGATAATTAATGGTATTTACACCTACATCAAATAGCTCAGCAATCATCTTTTGCGTAAGCCAAACAGTTTCACCTTCTACCCTAACTTCTATGGTGTTTTCATTAGATTGAGAAGTAAATATTAAAAATTCAGCAGTACTATTTCTTATTTGCAAATTCGTATTCTCTTCCATCTCTTTCCTCCTATTTATTGATCAGGCTATCTAATTCTTTTTTCTTCCTTTGCATTTCCCTATTTATATCCACTTTCTTATTAATTTGTTTCTCCCTATTCATTTTCTTCTCTAATTTCTCTATTTCCTTTTTTAATCTCTCAACCTTCTCATTTAATCTAATTACATCTTCAATATTATCAGATGTACTGCTTTCTATTGGTATCAATTGTCTTAATATATTTTCATATACGTCCTCTATTGTTAATCCCGAAAGTATATTAAACTCCAATTCATCTACTTTTACCCATTTAGTCTCATAATAAGAGTGGATTACCATTCTATTTTCATCTGTTTTGTTTTTTTCTTTATAGGCTATGGTGAGTTTTGCCTTTTCACCATATCGCAAAACATATAGTATTGGATAGGGTATTACTCTATCTATATTTTCAAGGACTTCCTTAGATAAATCCTGAGTCTTTAGAAATACTTCAAATATTTGAATCTCTGAAATTTCATCAGTTGATTCTAGATTTGTTGTTTCTTGTGATAACTTGTGCTTCCAAATTATATAGTCTACATCACTTACAAATTTTGCTTCTAGCTTACTGTCTACATTTATTTTATTATAGAATTTATTTTTGGGAATTCTTTTCCCGAATATGGTTCTGTCTGGCAAATTTAACATAGTGACACCTACCTTATAACTACAAAGGCAATTAGCTCAAAATCATCTAAGCCTTTGATAGATTTTAATAATGCAGATGTACCCCCTGCGCTGAATAAGCTATCTATATCAGATTCTTCATTTACATCTATTATAGTCCTTATGGTCTCTTCTAATAAGGTTGAATACTTGTCCATTTTCTTCCCGTCTTTTGTTTCTTTGTTGAATTCTAGATATGCTTCTTTGATTGGCAAATCTTTTCCCTTGCATCCAACTCTGAGTGCATCTAGTATTTTCTTAGCCTTTAAATGATTTATATATACTTCTCCATCGTATTTCATATAAGCTAGGTAAAAAGGATATAGTGAATTTTGCTTGTTTTGATCAATATCATCATTTATATTTTTAAGTACAAATATGACTCCTGGAAACAATCCCTTTTCTTCATCTCTATTGATTGCAGTATGCAAACCATAAGGGACATTATCTAACTCTTGATTATCCTTTGCATAGCTAACTAAATCCATCCTAAAATCATTTAGACCTAAATCTGTAATGGACACTCCTGTATTGATATCTTCTAGGTCTAATACCTCATCTTGTAATTTCTTTAGTTGCTCTTTCCTATATTCTAAATCCGTTGATTTATTGGATAATAGATTATCATCTCCAGTGGCTGTTGCATCCACTATTACCATTCTGTCTTCTACTCTTGCTTTAAGCTTTATATATTCATCCAATGTCATATCTGGCCAGAAATTCACCAATTGAATTACATCATTTTTAGACCCTATACGGTCAATACGCCCAAACCGTTGAGTTATCCTTACTGGATTCCAATGTATATCATAGTTAATTAGATAATCACAGTCTTGAAGGTTTTGACCTTCTGATATGCAGTCCGTTGCTATAAGTATATCTAGTTCTCCTTGTATATTTGGCATTGTTAGATGCTTTTCTTTAGATATAGGTGAAAAACAAGTAAGTATTGTATGCAAATCGTTTTTTATTTTTAATGTGGATTTATTTGAATCAGAACCAACTATCTTTGCGGTCTCTAGGTTATAGTTATCTTTTACATATTTGGATATCTCTTCGTATAGATAATCAGCAGTATCTGCAAAGGCTGTAAATATAAGTATTTTTTTATTACCTGCATTTAATTGTCTATATACTTTTTCATTTATAATTGTCTTTAAAGTATTTAATTTTTTGTCATGCTTAGGTTCTATTTTGTTCATTTCTTCTAATAACTCTAAAATAACTGTTCTATCATTAGATAAATCCTCTTTCCATGATATCCTATCTATATCAGCTAAATTAATTTTAACATTGCTACCTATGCTAAAATCATCATCTAACCAATCATTGTCATCTAGATTTATATTATCCATTTCACTTTGATTGACAAATTTATTGTAAGCATAGTTTTCAAAATCATCTAAGTCTTCCATTGTGCGTTCTATCTTTTCTAACATATTAGATAAGGTAATCCTAAAGGCGTCAACGGAGCTTTCCAATCTCTTTAATAGATTTATTCTCATTAATGTTTGTAAGCTTTTTTCTCTATCTGATTGCCTTAAACTACTAAGTCCTCCCCTTACTTCCGTATCATAAATACTACTATAAAAGTTTAATCTACTTTTTAAAATATAGTTAAATGGTGCATAAAGGCTTAGATTTAATTTAGTTAATTCATTAAATATTTCATTGTAGTTAATTACATCTATTCTTTCTGTTAATTGAGAGTAATATGAGATAGGCTTTAATCTTGTTGGGAATTTACCTATTTCTTCTACATCATAGTACTTTT
>CAZIII010000213.1:0-3732 GCA_964539425.1 uncultured Tissierellaceae bacterium
GTGGTGAAAGTCGTAGGTTCGAGTCCTATATCGCCCACCAAAGAATTCATAAGAATAGAGAATAGAGCATAATATTTAGGAATAGAGCATTATTTGTTAAAATGGAGGTGTAGTATGAGAAATTCTAAGTTTACAAAGATAGTAGTATACTTACTTGTATTTTCATTTGCTTTATCAGTTATCATACCAATAATAACATTAGCTATGTAACATTATTGCCAGAGTCAATCTCTAGGCAATATTTTTTTCCAGTATTAGGATATATTATGGTATAATAATTTCAAAACCTGAACAAAGGAGGAGAAGATGAAGAAAATCTTATTATTTATAATGATGATATTGATTGTTACCAATTTTCCAGTTTTTGCTGAGGAAGAATATATGGAATCAGTTATGGAAAATGCCATAGTCCTAGAGGCTAGTGAAGCCCAGAGTTCAGAAGAGTATGGAGAATATATTGAATTCCAAGAAGTAAAATTGAAAATTACCAGTGGAAAATATAAGGGTGAGGTTTTAGAAATAGAAAATCATCTTCCGGAAAATGAAGCCTATAGTATTTATGTAAAAAAGGGAGATAAAATAATAATTGCAGTTGATGAGTATGGAGATTATTACGAAGCATATATCGTTGATTTTGCAAGAACTAACTACATTATTTATTTGAGTATATTATTTTTTATAATACTTCTTCTTATAGGAAAGACAAAGGGTTTGAAAGCTATTATTTCTCTAACACTAACAGTAGCAGCAGTATTTTATATATTATTACCTCAAATATTGAAGGGTGCAAATCCAGTGCCTATATCAATAGCAATTTCCATTGGGGTTACAATTATCACAATATTTTTAGTATCAGGTATTAACAATAAGAGCTTTGCAGCTATAATAGGTACTTCGGTAGGGGTTATAATGGCAGGGTTAATTTCTTATTTTGTAGGGGTAAAAATCCACTTGACAGGTTTGAGTGCAGATGAGGCTACTATGTTGATGTATATTCCCCAAGAAATAAGCTTTAATTTTAAGAACTTGCTTTTTTCAGGTATAATTATAGGGTCCTTAGGGGCAATAATGGATGTAGGAATGTCAATAGCTTCAGCAATTGATGAGGTCCATTCTGCTAATAATAATTTAACTGCAAAGGAATTATTTGATTCAGGAATGAATGTAGGTAAGGATGTAATGGGTACAATGACTAATACATTGATTTTAGCATATACAGGATCTTCTATACCACTTTTATTATTATTTATGGCATATGAAACTTCACTTACAGAAATAATGAACTTGGACATAATTGCTACAGAAGTAGTTAGATCCTTATCAGGGAGTATTGGATTGGTACTAACTATTCCAATTACAGCACTTGTAGCGTGTATTTTAATTAAAAAACAAAAACCATCGGAGGAAGAGAAGAATGAGTAAGGAAGTATTACTATCACTAGGGCTTACAACAATAGTAGGTCTTTCAATGGGATTAGGTAGTTTGATGTCTTTTTTTGTAAAGGAAACAAATAAAAGATTTTTAGCCCTTTCCCTAAGTTTTTCAGCAGGAATAATGATATATGTATCATTTATGGCTATTTTGCCAGAAGGAATGGAATTAATAGAATCATATTATGGAGACCATAATAGTTTTATAGCCTTAGGAGGATTTTTTGGAGGCATGCTAATTACAGCAATTGTTGAAAAACTAGTCCATAAATTTGGTGGGCATTATCATGGACATGACCATGATGACCATGCTCATGATCATGATCATGAGCATGAAGATGGTGAACATCTATCAAAATTAGGACTTATGTCTGCAGTAGCAATAGCTATACATAATTTACCTGAGGGATTGGCTATATTTACTGCAGGGCTAAAGGATATATCCGTAGCTATTCCCATAGCTGCAGCAGTAATACTACACAATATACCCCTTAGCATTGCCATATCAGTACCTATTTTTTATTCCACAGGTAGTAAAAAGAAAGCATTCATGTATTCCTTACTTGTTGGACTATGTCAACCACTGGGAGCAATATTAGGATATTTAATTCTATCAAACTTCTTCAATGATTTAGTCTTTGGAATTTTATTTTCAGTAGTAGCGGGAATTATGGTATTTGTATCATTAGATGAACTATTACCATCATCACAAAAACATGAAGACCATCATATTTCAGTATATGGAGCTATTGCAGGAATGGCTGTTATGGCATTATCTATGAGTATATTTCATGTTCATTAAAAAAGAGATATAAAAAACACTAAGAAATTATTCTTAGTGTTTTTTTGTTGCATAAGTTTCATCTATAGATAGTCTGATGGCTATTTAGAAATACAATTAGAATTATTGTTTCTATTGATATATCCTCATATAAAGAGGGAGTAAGTGTGAGAAAATGGTGACAAATTAACTAAAAGAGGTGGATAATAATGAAAAAAGATGAGATGACTCCTAGGGAAAGAATGGATGCCTTTTCTAAGGGAGAGGAAATAGATCGTATACTTTGTGTCCCTGATATGGGAGTTACTATGGTTCATTTTATTGGGGTAAAGGCAAGTGATTATTATCATTCTGCAGAACTCATGGCAAATCTAGAGATAGAATTATTCAAAAGACTTAGACATGATAGTGTTAGTATTTCCACCAGCCTTAGGGGACTTGCTGAGGCCATGGGAGCTAAAGTTAAATTCCCAGATTATAATATTTCTCATTTACTGGAGCCAGCTGTTAAATCCGTGGAAGAAATAGAGTCTCTCAAGGTGGTAAATCCTCTTAAGGATGGAAAATTACCAATTTTAATCCAAGCCCTAAAACTTACTAGGGATGCACTTATAAAGGAAGTAGATGTTGGAGCAGCCATGTCTGGACCCTTTAGTGTAGCAGCTTCTGTAGTTGGGACAGAAAACTTGCTAAAGTGGATGATTAAGCATCCTAAGGCGGTTCATACCTTAATGGAAATAGTAGCAGAGTCTAATAATAAATACATAGAAGAAGTAGCTAAATTAGGTCTATCTATAAGTTTTGCAGATCCAGTATCATCTAATAGTCTCATAAGCCCAAAACAATTTAGGGAATTTTCTCTACCATATCTTCAAAAAAATGTAACAAGGATAAAGGAAAAGACAGGAAGCTCTCCAGGTATACATATATGTGGAAAAAGCAAAGCAATATGGGAAGATGTTGTAAATACAGGAATTTCAAATTTTTCTATAGATAATATTGAAGATTTAGAAGAGGCAAAGAAGATCATGGGAGATAAAGTCATAATTACAGGAAATGTTCCCCCAGTAGATATAGTTTACAAGGGAACTAAAGAGGATATCTTCAAATCAGTAAAAACATGTATACAAAAAGGTCATGATTCCAAGAAAGGATATATACTAAGTACAGGATGCCAAATTCCAATGAATACTCTAATTGAAAAGGTGGAAATGTTTATGGAAGCAGGAAAAAAATATGGAAGATATCCAATTGATGAAGAATTATTGTTTAAAGGAGAATAAAAAAATGGATAAAGAAAGTTTATTTCAAGAAATCAGTGAAGCTGTAATAGAGATGGAAGATGAATTAGTAGAAGAACTTTGCAATAAATCCTTAGAATTATCCATACCAGCAGAAGAAACAATTACTAAAGGATTGGTAGCAGGCATGGACAAGGTAGGGCAACTCTATGAAGACCAGGAGTATTTTCTACCAGAGGTACTTACTTGCTCGGATACTTTAAATATTGGACTAGATAT
>CAZIII010000214.1:0-3718 GCA_964539425.1 uncultured Tissierellaceae bacterium
ATATCCTTTGTAAAATAAGGTATTATTTTATTTTCAAAATCCTCATCTAAAGACAGTAAATTACCTACTAAGGCCATATCCCTTTCTATAAAATCTTCTTTTAATTTATCTACTTGCTTATCCATAATGAAAAAAATCAATATAGAAAATATTGCTTGAATCAATATAAGTTTTATAATTATTGAACGAAACTCCTTATTTCTAGACATTTTATAGTCCCCTTACTTCTTTATCCCAAGTATATCCTACACCTCTTATTGTCTTTATATAATTTGGTTCTGAGGAGTTTTCTTCTATTTTCTCCCTGAGCCTTCTTATATAGACAGATAGGGAATTATCATCTACAAATTCTCCGTCTATATCCCAAAGCTTTTCCAAGATCATTGTTCTCGATAAAACCTGATGAGAATTATTCATTAATATACCCAATAGCTTATATTCTGAGGGTGTAAGCTGTACCAGCTCTCCTTTAATATATGCCTTGTATTCTAATAGATTTAATTTTACATCTCCAGATACTAAAATATCCCTTTGAGTAACATTGACCATTCTTCTAAGTACGGCCTTTATTCTAGACATCAATTCCTTTATTCTAAAGGGTTTAGTTATATAATCATCTGCTCCCATGTCTAATCCCATAACTATATTTACTTCCTCATCTTGTGCAGTTAGAAATATTACAGGAGTACTTTTATCTTTTCTTATATACTTACATAAGTCAAATCCATTTCCATCTGGTAAACCTATATCAAGTATTATTAAATCATAATCTAAAGTATCTATTAACTCCTTCCCCTTTACAAAAGAATTCCCTATATTTACTTCATATCCTTCCATCTTTAAAGAATATTCTATCCCCATGGCTAAAGTTGCATCATCTTCTACTAAAAGTATCTTAGTCATCCTTGCTCTACCCCTTTCATTGAAAATATTATAGCACAAAAATAAATATAAGAACTATAAAAGGGCTGGAGAACAGTTTTTTTGCTTTTTAAGTTTATTTTTATTCCAAAATATGGATATATTGAATTATAATTTTAATGTAGTATAATTAACTTAATTACACAAAACAAAGGGTGATTATAATGCGAATTGGTCTTGATGTTGGATCTACAACTCTGAAAGCAGTAGTATTGGACCACGATGATAATATTATATTTAATTCTTATGAGCGCCATTATTCTCAAATTACTTATAAAACTGCTGAATTATTGAAAAAAATAGTGAAAGAATGCAAGATAAATGAAGATGTAGACTTCTCCATTTCAGGCTCTGCAGGTATGGGGCTAGCAGAGAAATGTGATATTCCCTTTGTTCAAGAGGTCTATGCTACTCGTGTGGCAGTGAGCAAATTCCTTCCTGCTACTGATGTGGTCATTGAGCTTGGCGGAGAGGATGCTAAGATACTTTTCCTAAGTGATGGATTAGAGGTTCGAATGAATGGTTCCTGTGCAGGTGGTACTGGAGCTTTCATAGATCAGATGGCTACTCTATTAAATGTAAGTCCTGATGAGATGAATGATTTAGCTGCATATCATGATAGAACCTATACCATTGCATCAAGATGTGGAGTATTTGCTAAATCTGATATACAACCTTTGTTAAATCAAGGTGCTAAAAAAAATGATGTGGCTGCTAGTATTTTCTATGCTGTTGTAAATCAAACAGTAGGTGGCTTGGCCCAAGGTAGAAAGCTAACGGGTAGTATTGTATACCTAGGTGGCCCTCTTACTTTCTTATCTGAGCTACGAAATAGTTTTGATACTACTCTAAATACAAATGGAATTTGCCCAGACAATTCATTATATTATGTTGCATTAGGGGCAGCATTGATGCCTCACAGTCAACGACAAAATCTTGGTTCTTTGATATCCCTCATAGAGAATTACAAGGGTGATGGAGAATTTGCTTCAAGCTCTGCTTTATTTAAAAATCAGGAGGATTATAAAACTTTCTTGGACAGACATGGAAAAGAAAAGGTTCTATATTCCAATCCAAATGAATATAAAGGTAATGCGTATCTAGGCATTGATGCGGGGTCTACTACTGTTAAAATGGCTATCATAGATGAAAATGAATTCATCTTGCATTCAAGGTATATTGCTAGCAGTGGTAATCCTGTGTCTATTATAAAAGATTTTCTGCAGGAGTTCTATACTCTATATCCTCACATTTCCATTGTTTCTTCAGCTGTCACTGGCTATGGTGAAGATATAATAAAAAATGCATTCCAAATAGATTATGGTCTTGTAGAAACTATTGCACATTTTACTGCAGCTAAGAAATTTAAACCTAATGTGGATTTTATAATAGATATAGGTGGTCAAGATATTAAATGTTTTAAGATTAGAAATAATGTAATTGACAATGTATTTCTAAATGAAGCATGTTCTTCTGGTTGTGGTTCTTTTCTGCAGACTTTCGCTGTAGCTTTGAATTATAGCATTGAAGATTTCGCAAAGCTTGGAATCTTTGCTAGCAAGCCTGTTGACCTTGGGTCTCGTTGTACAGTTTTTATGAATTCTTCTGTAAAACAAGCTCAGAAGGATGGAGCTACTATTGAAGATATTTCTGCTGGTTTATCTTCTTCTGTAGTTAAAAATGCAATATATAAGGTAATTCGTGCCGCTTCAGCTGAAGACTTAGGGGAAAACATTGTAGTACAAGGTGGTACATTTTTAAATGATGCTGTCCTTAGGTCCTTTGAACTGGAAATAGAAAAGGAAGTTGTACGACCTAATATCTCTGGCCTAATGGGTGCATATGGAGCAGCTTTATATTCCAAGCTATATTCCAAAGGCAATAGTTCTATTCTATCTAATGAAGATTTAAATACGTTTTCCCATGAGGTTAAGGGGGCTAATTGCGGCCTTTGTAATAATAATTGTAGACTTACTATCAATACCTTTGATAATAGTAGGAAATTCATCAGTGGAAATCGCTGTGAAAGACCTTTAGCAAAAAAGAATACAGTTAAAAATTTAAGTATTTATGATTATAAGTTAGAGCTATTAGAAGAGTATAAGCCAGTAAAAGGTTCTAGAGGAAAAATTGGTATCCCAATGGTGCTAAACATGTACGAATTATTACCTTTTTGGCATGCTTTCTTCACTGAGTTGGGATTTGAAGTGATCATCTCTCCTAAATCCAATAGAGATTTATACTTAAGTGGTCAACATACTATACCTTCTGATACTATTTGTTATCCAGCAAAACTTGTTCATGGCCATATTGATGCTTTAATTAAGAATGGTATAAATACAATATTCTATCCATGTATGAGCTACAATCTAGATGAAGGACTAGGGGATAATCATTATAATTGTCCTGTTGTTGCATATTATCCAGAGCTAGTAGCTGCTAATATAACAGAACTTAAAGAAATGAATTTTATCTATGATTATATAGGTCTTCACAGACCAAAGGATTTTATCAAGAAAATCCATGTAATTTTATCCAGGTATTATAAAGATATAAAGACTAATGAGATTAAAACTGCTGTAGATAAAGGTTTTGAAGAGTATTATTCTTATATGAAAAAAATTAGAGATAAAGGTAATGAATATATGGAATACGCTAATGAAAATGAACTGCCTATTATTGTATTGGCAGGCAGGCCATATCATGTGGACCCTGAGGTAAATAACAGTATTGATAAACTGGTTTGTCAATTAGGAGCAATTGTAGTATCAGAAGATGTAATAAGTCATAATGTTAT
>CAZIII010000215.1:0-3714 GCA_964539425.1 uncultured Tissierellaceae bacterium
AATACTGCTTTCTTAGCTGATACTGGTATAGAATTGGCTCCTAACAGGGCTATTTTAGTAAATGAATCAATGGAGACTAATATTCCTGATATATATGCTGTTGGTGACTGTGCCTTTGTATCAAATATGCTTACAAAAAAAGCAGCCTATTCTCCAATGGGATCCTCTGCTAATATAGAAGGACGTATTTTAGCTCAAAATCTAAACGGTAATAAATTTACCTATGGTGGAGCCCTTGGAACAGCAGTTGCTAAATTACCTGATTTAAATGTTGGAAAAACTGGATTAACAGAAGATGCAGCTAAGGAAGAAGGCTACGATGTAGTAACTGTAACAACTATAGTAGATGATAAAGCACACTACTACCCTGGATCTTCTTTTTTCATCATAAAAATGATAGCAGATAAAGCAAGTAGAAAATTATTGGGAATACAAGTTATCGGCAAGGGTTCAGTAGATAAATTAGTAGATATGGCTGTAGTAGCAATAGCTATGGACGCAAAATTAGAAGACCTTAAAGATTTGGATTATGCTTATGCACCACCATTCTCAACTGCTATTCATCCTTTTGCAAATACAGTAAATGTTTTGTTAAATAAAATAAATGGTGAATTAGATTCCGTCACACCAAGAGAATATTTAGAAGGTAAAGCTGATGGATATAAGGTTATTGATGCATCTCTTTTCCATAAGATTCAAGAAGCACCTTATATGGATCTATCAAAGGTACATGAGGAATTATCTGACTATGGCAAAGATGAAAAATTACTCTTAGTTTGTGATAAAGGTAAAAGATCTTATATGCTACAAAAACGCTTGAAAGACTTTGGATATACAAATACATTAGCCCTTGAAGGCGGTACTATTTTTAGCGAATTAAAGAAATAGAAATAAATGTATAAGCATTATAATAAATAAAAAATCATAGGAGGCGAGTGTAATTATGACAAGTTTAAAAGTTACCCCAGCTCAAGAGAAAGAGGTAAAAGGATTAGGTTTTTTAAGACACAGAGGAACAGACAATTTCAATGCTAGAATAATCACTGTAAATGGTAAAATCACAGCAGCACAACAAAAATGTTTAGGTGAAGCTGCAGAAAAATATGGGGATGGTAATGTCCTATTTACTACAAGGTTGACAATTGAAGTTTCGGGAGTTCCATACGAAAACATTGAAGATTTTAGAAATTATATTGCTAAAGAAGGTCTAGTTACAGGGGGCACAGGATCAAAAGTACGTCCAATAGTTTCTTGTAAGGCAACAACGTGTCAATATGGTTTGATTGATGCATATGCTTTATCAGAAGAAATTCATGAAGTTTTCTTTAATGGATATGCAAATGTTAAATTACCACATAAATTCAAAATTGCTGTAGGTGGATGTCCAAACAACTGTGTTAAACCTAGTTTAAATGACTTAGGAATAATTGGTCAAATGAAACCTAACTATGATGAAGAATTATGTAATGGATGTAAAGTATGTTCTGTGGAAGATATATGCCCTATGGATGCAGCTAAAGTTGTGGATGGACTATTAAGAATTGATGAAGAATTATGTAATAACTGTGGACGTTGTATTGGAAAATGTCATTTTGATGCAATACCAGATGGTCAACAAGGTTATAAAATCTACATTGGTGGAATGTGGGGTAAGAGATTAAGCCCAGGTGTAGCTATAAATAAATTATTTACAACTAAAGAAGAAGTTTTGAGTACAATCGAAAAGGTAATACTTTTATTTAGAGAACAAGGTAATACTGGTGAACGTTTGGCTCAAACTATAGCAAGACTTGGATTTGAAAATGTTGAGGCTCAATTACTTTCTGATGAAATATTGGAGAGAAAAGAAGAAATATTAGGAGCTCAACTTCACTTAGCTGGCGGTGCTACTTGTTAGTTTAAATTATTTTAAAACTCCAGAAGAAAGTAATAGTATGTACTTTCTTCTGGAGAAAAATCTTTTATAAAATGAATTTTTTTGTCCTTACTCGTTAGTAATATGTCAATCTTAATTTATGATTAAATCTTTATTAATGTATGTTATTATCTTTAAAAGGGAGTGGATAATGATGAAAAACAGAAAAGTGTTGGCTATTTGTATTTGCATTATCATAGCTGTAGTTGCTACATATTTAGCAGGGATGCAAAAAATAGTAGGTGCACCTATGTTGGGATTGTTAATTGGAATGATTATAGTGAATTTTATGCCATCGGTAGATAAAGATTTCAAATCTGGAACTTCTTTTGCCGGTAAGAAATTTTTAAATATAGGAATTATATTTACTGGAGCTACACTAAATTTTAATCAAGTCTTGGGTTATGGAGCAAAAGCTATGCCTTTATTATTGGTTAATATGTCTATAGCTTTTATAGTTGCTAATACAATAGGTAAAAAATTACAGTTGTCTAACAATACTTCAACTTTAGTAGCTAGTGGTTCTTCCATTTGTGGTGGTACTGCAATTGCAACAATAGCTTCTGTAATCAAAGCAAAAGAAGAGGAAATAGCTTATGCTATGGCAGCAATATTTCTATTTGATATACTAGCAGCTTTAGTTTATCCCTATTTAGCAGGGGTTCTTAGCTTAACTGCTAATCAATTTGGATTTCTTGCTGGTTCAGCTATTAATGACACCTCCAGTGTTGTTGCATCTGAATCTACCTACAATCTTATAAATGGTATTGAATCAAACTTAGCTGTTACCATAAAACTTGCAAGAACTACATTGCTAATTCTTCTTGTTGCAATAATTACTATTTTTACAGTCAGAAAAGAATCTGAAGCAAACAAAACAACTGAAAGAACATCTATGGGAAAAACAATTGTTAAATCATTTCCTAAGTTTATACTTGTTTTTCTATTAATGGCTATTCTTAATACTGTAGGATTATTTAGTGGAATTAGTGGCGCTTCTACTTTCTTCAGTAAAGCCTCTAAATTTTTTATTACTATTGCTTTAGCAGGTGTTGGATTTAAGATTCAATTTAAGGATTTGTTGACTAAAGGGTTAAAACCAGTCATACTAGGGGGATTTACTTGGTTAGCTGTTGCTATATCAAGTCTAATATTTATAACGGTCTTTGTAGGATATATAGGTTAAAGATATAAGAAATAGGAAAAGCCAGAGGGATTGCCTCTGGCTTTATGTTATTCTTCTACTAATGCAACAGCTCTAATAGGTGAGCCTGTACCTTCTCTAATCTTTAGTGGTAATCCCATGTATAAAAATCTTTTGTTTACCACTTTGTCTAAGTTACACAAATTCTCAGTATTAGTTATATGATATTCCCCACAGACAAGATGTGCTGAAAAATCATTATCATCGGGTGTTAAATCAATTGCAGGTGCATCTACACCGATGTTCACTACTCCTTGCTCAGCTAGCCATTTTGCAGCATCATAGCTTAGTCCAGAATAATCAGTTTGAAACATATCCGTACCATAATTCCTATCATGATGACCTGTGTGTAGCAGAACGATGTCCCCAGGTCTGATTTCTTGTCCAGAACGAGATAAGGCTTCTTCCAGATCCCTAGGCTCAAAATAGTTTGGGTATCTTATATGGGATAAATCTATACATATAGCTGATCCCCAAAAATATTCTAAGGGCATATTGTCGATGGTCGGGCCCTCTGGGTTATATTCCCATACTCCGTCGCTATGTGTACCAGCATGTTCACTAATAAGTAAATTCCTTGCGGAGAAGCCTAGGG
>CAZIII010000216.1:0-3693 GCA_964539425.1 uncultured Tissierellaceae bacterium
AAATCATTGGCTCCATTGTTAGCTGATACAATGAAAGAAAATTACCTTTGTGTTTTAGGTAATGAAAATAAGATAAAAGAAAACAAAGAAATATTTAATAACTTAGTTAAGCTAATGAAGTAAAGAAAGCAGGGACATGGAATAAAACCATGTCCCTATTTAAGAAAAACTGTTAATTTTCATCTCAACTAGGAAAAGATTGTCAAAAAAGAAGGATTTTATAAAAAAGTGTAGAATATAAAGATATACAAACTTTATGATAAAGGAGATATCAATGGAAATGTTCAAAGAAAACAGAGATTTTATGAAATCATATTTTATGGAGGATATAGTATCTGACCAGCAAAAAGAATTACCACAACCACCACTACAAAAGCCATACGAGAATGATGCTATAATAATTGATTTACCAAATATAAATGAAGATGCTGTAGTAAAACAAAATATCCACAAATGTATAGCAGATAGAAAAAGCAATCGTGAATATAAAAAGGGAGAATTAACAATAAATGAATTGTCCTATCTTCTATGGGCAACACAAGGTGTAAAGGAAATCAGAGGAGATAATTATGCAACAGTAAGACCAGTGGCATCAGCTGGAGCAAGGCATCCCTTTGAAACTTATCTAGCTATACAAAATGTAGAAGGTCTTAGAAAAGGGGTCTATAGATATCTTGCACTAGAGCATAAGCTTTTATTTTTATATGAGGAAGAAAGTCTATATGAAAAGATAACAGACGGAACTCTAGGGCAAAAGTTTGCAGGCACTGCGGCAGTTAATTTTATTTGGAGTTGTCTTCCATATAGAGGAGAATGGAGATACAATAAACTTTCCCACAAGGTAATGCTTATAGATGCAGGTCATGTTTGCCAGGCTCTATATATGGCCTGTGAGGCTCTTGAATTAGGGACATGTGCTTTAGCGGCCTATGATCAAAATCTTATGGATGAAATGGTAAAGGTAGACGGAAAAGATGAATTTGTTGTATATATGGCTCCAGTTGGTAGAATTAAATAGTTTATGATTTTTTCAAAATTATCCCTCAAGTAAAATACTTGGGGGATAATATAAATCAGATGAATATAATCTTTGAAGGATTTAATCTAAGGAGGTAATCACATGACTAATGATAAAAGAATGGAAATGGGAGTTAAAGCATTAATTCTTAATAATGGCAAGTTTTTAGTAATGCATAATAATGGAGTAAAAGAGGATTTATGGGAATTGCCTGGTGGTCGTATGGAATTTGGTGAAACAGCGGAAGAAACTTTAAAGAGAGAAATACAAGAAGAGACAGGACTAGGTATCAAGCCAATAAAACTATTAGATACATGGAATTTAGTTGAGGAAAATCATCAAATAACAGGAATCATTTACTTATGTAAATTAGAAGAAGGTGAAGTAAGATTATCAGATGAACATGATGCATTCCAATGGTTAGGAACAGATGAGGAGTCACTGAAAAAGTTATATAATGTTTTTAGAATAAGAATGGTGAACTGGGATTGGAATGATATAACAGCTCTTTATAATAAGGCATAAAACAGAATGGAGTGATAGATAATGTTTAGACATATAATAGATGAAGATCTTGAATTAAGATTACTTGAGTTATGGAATTCACAAGAGATGTTTAATCTAATAGATTCAAGTAGAGATCATTTGAGAAAGTACTTACCTTGGGTAGACAATACCATATCTGTAAATGATACAAGAGTATTTATAGAGAGTACTAAAAGTAAATACGCAGCTAACAATGGCTTTGATGCTGGCATATGGTATAAAGGGGAATTAGTAGGAGTTATTGGATTTCATAGCATAAATAAGACTCTCAAAGAAATTAGCATAGGTTATTGGTTAAATGAAAGATATCTAGGAAATGGGATAATCACAAAAGCTTGCAAAGAGCTCATTAATTTTGCATTTAATAATTATAAGTTTAATAGGGTAGAGATTAGATGCGCAGAGGAAAACCTAAGAAGTAGAGCTATACCTGAGAGACTTGGATTTACTAAAGAGGGTATTATAAGAGACGGAGAATTACTTAGTGATGGTTATGTGAATTGTGTTGTATATGGATTATTAAAAAGTGAATGGAAAACTCTGTGATGAACAAGCTGATAATTGGAGGGAAACAATGGAAATTAAAACATTGCAAAGAGAAGATGATAGATATATTGTACAAGCAGCTCAGCTATTAGTTGAGGGATTTAAGAAGGATTGGCCAGATGCATGGCCTGATTTAGATTCTGCATTAGAAGAGGTGGAGGAGTGTTTAAGTCAAGATAGAATATGTCGTATTGCTATAGATGAAAATGATAATGTTTTAGGATGGATTGGTGGGATAAGCCAGTATGATGGGAATGTATGGGAGTTACATCCCATAGTAGTTGATATGAAGAATAGAAAGAAAGGTATAGGAAGGCTTCTAGTTCAGGATTTGGAAGATCAGGTAAGGGAAAGAGGAGGCATTACTATTCAGGTAGGGAGTGATGATGAAAACAATATGACTTCATTATCTAATGTAGATATATATGATAACTTATTTGAAAGGATTAGAGATATTAAGAACTTTAAGGGGCATCCATATGAGTTTTATTTCAAATTAGGATATAAAATTATAGGTGTTATGCCTGATGCAAACGGATTAGGAAAGCCAGATATATATCTAGGAAAGAGAGTTATTGATTGGAAATAGAGGATATTGGTAAATTAGAATATAGAAATATATTTATGTCCCTTAGACTATAAGTTTAGGGGAGTTTTATTTTAATTGTTCAAATTTATTTTTTAACAAAAGAAGGAATATGAAGAAACTTGTAGAATAAGTAATATAGGAGAATTAATATGCCTATACATAAATGAATCTTAAAGAGAAGGGAGAGACAAAATGAAAGAGAATACAGAAATAAAAAATATTGATGAATATATTGCTACATCTTCACAAGAAATCCAACCTAAGCTTAGAAATCTTAGGAAGATCATTTTAGATGCATCATCGGAATTGACAGAGAGGATTAGTTGGGGTATGCCTACTTTTTACTTCAAGGGCAATGTAATCCATTTTGCAGCACATAAAAAACATATTGGTCTATATTGCGGAGCAGAAACAGTTCAATTCTTTAGTGAAAGGCTCCAAAGCTACAAGACCTCCAATGGCACAATTCAAATACCTAATGACAGAGATTTAGATGCAGATTTAATTCAAGACATTGTAAAGTTTAATGTTGAGGGGAATAGAAATAAATAGAAAAACGATAAGGAGATTAAAAAAATTGGAAAAACAAAAATTAAGAAAATTAATTACTGTATTTACTGTTATTTCTATAATAATTACTATTGTTAATATAGGTTTCAATTGCTTACTACCTAAATATTTAGCATATAAACTAAACTTTAAAGCGGATGAAGCAAGCTCCATAGGCATCATAGGTGGTGCAGACGGACCAACATCAATTTTTCTGGCCGCTGGTCAATCATCTTATTATTTTACTATTATTCTTCTATTGCTTTCCATAGCTGGAATTATATATTTGTTTATTACTAGAAAAACCGTTAAATAAATTTATGGAGAATTAAATAAGTGACAAGAACTAATTGAATTATTTACAGGGAGGTTATTAGGTAAATGGAAATAAAAAATCATAAGGTTATATTAAGAGATTTTGTAGAATCTGATATAGAGGATAGGA
>CAZIII010000217.1:0-3681 GCA_964539425.1 uncultured Tissierellaceae bacterium
TGCTTGAATCTCTTTAATAGTACATATATCTTCAAAGAATCTATAGCACTCTTCTTTATCTTCTAAAAGTAAAATAGCCTCGAAAAAAGCATCTGCCTGATCGCTCTTTATCTTTGAATTATATTCCATTTCTATTCCTCCTATATTTTAGATATATCGGCATATTAAAGTGGTCAAGTCTTAGAGCTAAATAAAAGCTGAGATAACTCAGCTCATATTAAAATAATCCTACTATTTCTCCATCTGGTAATATATCTATATTATTTGCTGCTGGAACTTTAGGTAATCCTGGCATTGTCATTATTTCACCAGTTAATGCTACTAAGAAACCAGCACCATTGGATACTTTTATATCTCTAACTGTAATTTTAAATCCTCTAGGCCTACCTAATAAAGTTGGGTCATCTGATAGAGAATATTGGGTTTTTGCCATACAAATTGGCTTCTTATCTAAACCTAATTTTTCTATATTAGCTATTGTTTTCTCACATGCTTTTGTGAAGTCAACACCATCAGCGCCATAAACTTCTTTGGCTATTTTTTCAATCTTTGTTTTAATTGAATCTTCTACATCGTATATAGGGTTGAAGTTAGATTCTTTAGTTTCACATACTTTTACTACAGCTTTAGCTAATTCAATTCCACCTTCTCCACCTTTAGCCCATACTTCGGATAATACTGCTTCTGCTCCTAATTCTTTACATCTGTTAAGAACATAATCAACCTCAGCTTGAGTATCAGTTGGGAAGTTGTTTATAGCTACTACTGCTGGAACTCCAAACTTATTAATATTTTCTATATGTTTTTCTAAGTTTTCAAATCCTTTAGCTAAAGCATCTAGATTTTCTGTACCTAGTTCATCTTTTTTAACTCCACCATTATATTTTAACGCTCTTACAGTAGCTACTATAACAGCTGCATCTGGTTTTAATTCTCCAAATCTACATTTAATATCAAAGAATTTCTCAGCACCTAAGTCTGCACCAAATCCTGCTTCTGTTACTGTATATTCTGCCATTTTTAATCCAAGTTTAGTTGCTAGCATTGAGTTACATCCGTGAGCAATATTTGCAAATGGTCCACCATGAATTAATGCTGGAGTATTTTCTAATGTTTGCACAAGGTTAGGATTAACTGCATCTTTCATAAGTAGTGCAACTGCTCCTTGAGCATTTAAATCTCTTGCATATACTGGACTTCCATCAAATTTATATGCTACAATGATCTCTCCTACTCTAGTCTTTAAGTCTTCTAAATCCTTTGATAGACAGAATATAGCCATAATTTCTGAAGCAACTGTTATATCAAATCCATCTTGTCTAGGCATTCCATTTGGCTTACCACCTAATCCTACTACAATATCTCTTAATGCTCTATCATTCATATCCATAACTCTTTTCCAAACAACTCTTCTTGGGTCAATGTTTAAAGCATTACCTTGATGTATATGATTGTCTAATA
The DNA here is from genome assembly GCA_964539425.1 of uncultured Tissierellaceae bacterium. Taxonomy (GTDB): domain Bacteria; phylum Bacillota; class Clostridia; order Tissierellales; family Tissierellaceae; genus JAVKTS01. Next base: position 1,462 of record CAZIII010000217.1, read on the forward strand.
AAGCTGATATAAGATTGTGTGCTGAAGTTATTGCATGGAAATCTCCTGTGAAATGTAGGTTAATATCTTCCATAGGAACAACTTGTGAATATCCTCCACCAGCTGCTCCACCTTTTACTCCGAAACTTGGTCCAAGAGAAGGTTCTCTAAGAGCAGTTATAGTAGTCTTACCTATTTTATTTAATCCCATAGAAAGACCTATATTAGTTGTAGTCTTTCCTTCTCCAGCTGGAGTAGGGTTAATTGCAGTAACCAAAACTAATTTTCCATCTGGTTTGTCCTTCATTTCTTCTAAAAGACCTAAGGACACTTTTGCCTTATACTTACCATAATGTATTAGTCTATCTTCATTAATTCCCAACTTTTCTGCCACCTGGGAAATAGGTAACATTTTGGCTTCTTGAGCTATTTGAACATCTGTCTTCATCTTAATTCCTCCCTTAAATTATATAATTAATATCATTAAAAACAAATTTGAATTTATACTTAGGTGTTTATACCCCATTTTCCTAAAATTCACACTTTTTGTCGCAAATTTCTTATTCAGGGATTTTATAACTATAACACTATATAGTATTATATCAGAACATCATATTTTTGGAAATCTTTTTAAGAATTAAAAAACAGGGTATACCCTGTTTTTTAGAAGTTATTACTTATATTATTGTTTCCAATATCTTTTCTATGATACATACCCTCAAAGTTTATCTTGTCTATATTGTTATAGACCTTTTCTCTAGCTTCCTCTATAGTTCTCCCTAAGCTAGTAACAGACAAGACTCTTCCTCCATTTGTAACTAAATTATCATTAACATACTTTGTACCATTATGAAATACTATAATACTTTCATCTACTTGATCTATTCCAGTAATTTCATATCCTTTTTTGTATTCATCAGGATAACCTTTAGATGTAATTACAACTGTGACACAGCTCTCATCTTTCCATGACAGAACCGATTTATTTAAGTTACCACAGATTACCTTTTGGAATATCTCTATTATATCTGTTTCTAATCTTGGTAGAATAACTTCCGTCTCAGGATCACCAAATCTTACATTAAACTCCAATACCTTTGGTTCTCCATCTACAATCATGAGTCCGATAAATAATATACCTCTAAAATCCATATCTTCATCTTCAAACCCATGTATTATCTTATTAAGTATCTCCTTCTCAACTTTCTTATTTAATTCCTTAGTAAATACCCTACTAGGCGATAAGCAACCTACACCTCCTGTATTAGGACCCTTATCACCGTCATATATCTTTTTATAGTCTCTAGCTGATTCCATAGGAATAATCATTCCCTCAGTAACTAAACATAGAAGAGATGCTTCAACTCCATCTAAGAACTCTTCTATGACTACTTTATCACCTTCACAACCAAAACTTTTATTCTTAAGAATATCTTCTAATGTTGTTATTGCTTCTTTTTCATCATAGCAAATAATTACTCCTTTTCCCGCACATAAACCATCAGCTTTTATAACCAGTGGGAAAGTAAAGTCCTTTATACCTTCTATAGCATCATCTAAATCAGTATATGTCTTGTATCTTGCTGTGGGTATATTATATTTCTCCATAAATCCCTTTGAAAAATCTTTGCTCCCCTCTAATTGAGCGCATTCTCTGTTTACTCCAAATATACTCAATCCTTTTTCCGTAAACTTGTCTACTATACCAAGTACTAAAGGTAGTTCTGGCCCTACTACAGTTAAGTCTATGCTGTTCTCCAAGGCAAAATCTAATAGTTTGTCTATTTCATCCACATTAATATCTATATTCTCTGCAACTTCAGATGTTCCGCCATTACCGGGAGCACAATAAATCTTTCTAACTCTCTGACTTTGAGCTATCTTCCAACAAAGTGCATGTTCTCTACCACCACTACCTATCACTAATATTTTCATAATCTTACCTCCCAATTACTAATGCTTGAAATGTCTCATACCAGTGAATATCATAGTCATATCGTTTTTATCTGCTTCTTCTATTACTTCCTTATCCTTTATTGAACCACCTGGTTGTATTATTGCTTTTATATTTGCTTTAGCTAAGGCCTCAATTGAGTCTTTGAAAGGAAAGAAGCCATCTGACGCTAATACACTACCCTCTGATTTTTCTTTTCCACGTTCTATGGCATTATGTACTGCCCATACCCTGTTTACCTCTCCAAGTCCAATTCCTACAGTCCCTTTATCTTTAGCTAATACTAC
>CAZIII010000218.1:0-3678 GCA_964539425.1 uncultured Tissierellaceae bacterium
TTGTCTCTATATCAAGCAAGCCTTCAATAAATTCCTTAGTTGATGATCCTCTAATATATTTCTCAATATTAATATCTTTCAATGTGTTTTCCAGTTCATCCATACTATGTTTTACCCCTATTAAAGCAGACTCCAATTCTTTTATGTTTCCTTCTCCAAAAAAATCTCCATATATGGAAATATTCGTTATTATACTATCTTCTACATTTAGATTATATTCTACTACACCACTAAGATATTTTACTGCATTTTCATATCTATATTCTGGAGATTTCCCATAGTTCCATTCCCATGTTTCAAATCTCTCTTTGACTATCTTATTAATTTCTTCTATATCTTTTTCATTGAATTCATAAATCATCCCTATATTATGGGTATTTATTATATAGTTTTTTAGATATTCCCTAAACTCTTCTAAAGTCATAGGTTTCTCTAAATGAGGATATATATTGGTCACTCTAGCCCCTACGGATTTAACACCTTTATCCTTAAACTTTATAGCTTTACTCTTAAGTGCTAATGATAATTTGCTCATATCACAATCAAATAAAAGGGTTCCATGATGGAGTAGCTTGTCCCTTTGAAAGTATTGTGCATTTCCTGAAAACTTCTTATCATCTATTGTGATATCATTTCTCCCTGTAAATACAGCATTTACACCTAAAGACTGAAGGGCATTTATCACTGGCAATGCAAACTTTTCAAATCCATTTTTCACTTGAGGCTCTGATTCATTCCTATATGTAATAAAAGTAAAGTTAATATTTCCAAGATCATTATAAACTGTTCCACCACCTGATAATCTTCTGACAACATCTATTCCATTTTCTTTCACATAATCCAGATTAATTTCAGATATTGTATTCTGATTTCTTCCAATTAAAATAGAAGGTTTATTTATCCAAAGCATGAAAACTTCATCGTCAAAATTATTCATTAAATATTCCTCTGCTGCATGATTAAAAAAGCAGCTATCACTATTGTTTATTACATAAATCATTTGCTGTCCTCCAGTTCTAGTAATTTTAATATCTTATTTTTGTAAAGGAAATGATGTTCTCTATTTATATTTGATAATTTATCATCTACTAAAAATCCCTCCAAGGTGCAAAACATTCTGTCCCTATATTATCATATATGTAGGTTATAAAAAAGTAAAATGCATTCTTTATTAATTTTATTAAGCTAAACACAAAAATAAAGGAGATCGTATGAATCCTCTTAATTAACCATTTGACAACTTATCCAATACATGTTACACTTTTTGAGTATAATTTAATAGTTGATGTAATACGGAGGTTGCAGTTACAATTAGTATTGTGAGTTAGATTAGGGAATCTTAGACTCATGAAAAAGGTGTCACTGCCGAAACATATGGTTCTCCCTCGTTCCATATGTTGGGTATGTATCTAATAGATACATAACTGCCATTTAGAGATTACCCAATCTCTAAATAGAGTGCTTTATTACACAGGGTAAAAGGTATATGATTAATATTTATTACTTTTATATAAATAGTCATGAGTTCTTTTACTCATGGCTATTTTTTTATTTAATATAATTTAAGGAAGTGATTTAATTGTCTTTAATTGTGCAAAAATATGGTGGGAGTTCCTTGGCTACTACTAAAAAGATTAATTCTATAGCTGATTTAATTATAAAGCATAAAAAAGAAGGATTTGATATAGTGACTGTTGTTTCTGCCATGGGAAAAACAACGGATAATCTTATTTCTTTAGCAAAGGATATTTCTAATATACCTAGTGAAAGGGAATTGGATATGCTTATATCCACAGGGGAACAAATCTCCTCTGCTCTTTTAACTATGGCTTTAAAGGAAAAGGGTTATGATTCCATAGCTCTGACTGGATTCCAAGCTGGTATCAAGACTGGTAATAAGCATACTAAGGCTCCAATTTTAGATATTGATATTAAAAATATAAAGAAGCATTTAAAAAATGGAAAAATAGTTATAGTAGCCGGCTTTCAGGGTGTAACACAAGGCGGTGATATAACTACCTTAGGACGAGGAGGCTCTGATACTTCTGCTGTTGCCTTGGCCGCTAAGTTAGAATGTCCTTGTGAGATATATACTGATGTGGAAGGAATCTATGGAATTGACCCTAGGCTATATCCTAGTGCAAAAAAATTAGATTCTATCAGCTATGAAGAAATAATGGAAATGGCTAGTCTAGGTGCAAGGGTTATAGAGACTAGAGCCGTTGAAATGGGTTGTAGGTATAAGGTTCCTATCTATGTAGCTTTAAATACAGGTGAAACCTTGGGAACATATATAAGGGAGTTGGATGAAACTATGGAAAACAAAGTGATTACAGGTCTTACTGTAAGTGATAATGATTTGATGATTACAATTAATAATGTATTATATGACATTAAAGCTATATATGGTATCTTTAATAGACTTTCTGAAATGGATATTAATATTGATATGATTAGTCAAACTGCACCAATGAATGGATATGTAAGTCTTTCCTTTACTACTCCAAAAGATACTATCCATTTAGTAAATAATTTAATTAATGAAATAAGAATATCTATGAGAGAAGTAAATATAACTCTTGAGGAGGATATAACGAAACTTTCAGTGGTTGGATTAGGTATGAGAACTCAATCTGGAGTTGCAGCAAAGTTATTTGAAGTTTTTGCTAATAATAATATTGAATTCAAACAGGTAACCACATCTGAAATTCAAATATCCTATACTATAAGTACTAAAGACAAAGAAAAAGCCATAGTTAAAATAGCCGAAGCTTTTAATTTATAATGTATGTGACAAGGGTACGGGGTTACTGTCACATAATGTGACAGTAACCCCGCACCCTATATCTCTACATTAAGATACTTCTGCATCTGAGAATTGACTGTTATATAGTTCTGCATAAAACCCATTTCTTGCTAGAAGCTCTGCATGATTCCCTTGTTCTATAATATCTCCGTCTTTCATTACAAGGATTAAATCTGCATCCCTTATGGTTGAAAGCCTGTGAGCAATTATAAAGCTGGTTCTTCCTTTCATAAGGTTTTCCATAGCTTTTTGAATTAATATTTCTGTCCTTGTATCTACAGAAGATGTTGCTTCATCTAATATAAGCACCTTTGGATCTGAAAGGATTGCTCTTGCTATGGTTAGTAATTGCTTCTGACCTTGGGATATATTATTAGCTTCTTCATTGATAATCATATTATATCCATCTGGTAAAGTCTTTATAAATCTATGAGCATGGGCAGACTTTGCAGCTTCTATTACCTCCTCATCAGTGGCATCTAATCTTCCATATCTAATGTTCTCCATTATAGTCCCAGAAAACAGCCATGTGTCTTGAAGAACCATAGATAGATCATCTCTTAAATCAGATCTTGTAAAATCATTTATATCATGGCCATCAAGGAATATTTTACCTTCGTTTAAATCATAAAATCTCATTAGTAGTTTAACAATTGTAGTCTTTCCTGCCCCTGTAGGCCCAACTATAGCTACCTTCTGTCCCAGATTTATATCTGCAGAAAAATCATTAATTATAATGTTTTCTTCATTATATCCAAACTTAACATTTTGAAAGGTCACTCTACCTTCTACTTCATCAAGTTTAACTGGCGCTTCAGTTTCCTTAATTTCTTCCTCTTCTCCTAAGAATTCAAATACCCTTTCAGCTGCAG
>CAZIII010000219.1:0-3658 GCA_964539425.1 uncultured Tissierellaceae bacterium
TTTACCTGTATCAGTAAATGTTTCAATACGATTGGTGTCCGTGAAGGTGTAGGATGAAGACTTAACTTTATATCCTCCTGTCATTTCAGGATCCTTATACTGAGGAAATACAATTGCTGGTATGGTAACAATAGTAAAAACTAGCAACATGACTATACCTTTGGAAACAACACGCCATCTCTTATATGGTTTCTTACCAAATTTCTTTGTAGCTAATCTAATCCCACCGATTATGGAAAATATGAATAGCAAAGATCCAAGTAAATACCATTGAAAGTTCCAATCTATTATAGGGGTTAGGATAAACCCTATAAATATAAGAAATCCTACTATCCTAATCCAACTTCTAGTTTTGTTTTGATTATCCTTAGTTTTTATGCAGTAAGCCATGAAAGCAACTTCAAATATTAATGCAATAATAATTATAAATATTCCCATTACTATAACCCTCTTTCTTTTTTATAGTTTTATAATACGCTTAAGAGTAATGGTTGTAAACCGAAAATCAGTATGTTGTTAATTCCTAAAGGTAAGTTGTAAAAAAGAAAAGGCAAGCTGAAATTTAACTCAGCATGCCTTTTTTCTATTCATGGATATTCTTCAAATTCTTCAACTTTTCATTTATCTTTTTTGCTGTTGCTAGGTCACTTCGCCATGTGATGAATTTTACAATAACATAAATTACTATAATCTCAATGGCAAGAGTTAAGTATTCTACAACCCCTGATATAATACCCATAATATCACCAAAGATAAGTATTACAGCCTCTAGGAGTATAAAGTGAATTATCATCCTCCATCTCCTGCTATTTTCATTCAGTTCTGACCTTGACCAGAATACTATGCTTGGCAAGTCTCCTACAGCAGCAAATACCATAGCTAAGAGAATATAGTCCCTATTTATCGTATCTGGTGGAGTAAGAAATACGCTACCTATGATTAGTAGTCCAAAGATGATAAAGTAGTCTCTAATTAATTGTCTTATGAAATCCATAAGTTTCATATTATTCTACCTCCCTTATATTCCTAGCTTGGATTTCAGCACTGGTACATATTGCCGTGACACCAATACCTTCTCCCCATTTTCCATAGTAGCTTCAAACCTGCCACTGATTGACGGCCTTACATAAGATATTTTTTCAATATTTATTATTATAGATTTTGATGCTCTGAAAAATTTTCTTTGATCGCATATCTGTTCAAGCTCATAGAGCTTCTGCTTGCATTCGTAGAGCTTATCCCGACAGTAGATGAACACTTTATTGTCAATGGATTCAAAATAATATACATTAGATGGACTCAGTTGATAAATAGAATCGTCGTTATAGCCTATAAGTTTACTACTTTTGGTTTTCAACTTTTCCATCAACTCAAGTATTTCGTCATTGACCTCGTAACAGCGGATGATAATTTCTTCTTCAACATCAGGATTAACATTTTCAATTGATATTTTCAAAACACCACCTCCACGATATCATAAAGTGAACTACTCAAAGTTTTTAATTATATTATATACTTATTTAACTATATTTACCACTGATCAATTCTAAAAAATTTGTTCCGAATTTACAAATTTATTATATTTATTTCTTATATATAACAATCAGTTTTGGTGAAAGATATTAAAACATTTTACATAGATTTTACATTACCATGCCAATAGATTTAACATTGAGTAGATATACTAAGGATGAAAATATGAAATCGAAAATTAAAGGGAGGATTTAAACATGAAAAAAATATTTATTTTAGCATTATCATTTGTATTAGTAGCATCACTTCTTATAGGGTGTACACCAAAAGAAGAGGATAAAGTAGATAGTAATAAATTTGATACATCTAAAGAAATTGTAGTAGTTACTAGAGAAGAGGGTTCTGGTACAAGAGGCGCTTTTGTAGAACTAACTGGAATAGAAGAAAAGGATTCATCTGGTAATAAAACTGATAGAACAACAAAAGAAGCTATCACTCAAATGAAAACAGATACAATCCTTACAACAGTTGCTGGAAATGAATATGCAATAGGTTATGTATCAACTGGTTCACTTAATGACACAGTAAAAGCTTTAAGTATTGATGGTATAGCAGCTACAACTGAAAATATTAAAAATGGAAGTTATAAAATAGCTAGGCCTTTTAATCTAGCAACAAAAGGTGAAATATCAGCTGTAGCCCAAGATTTTATGGATTTTATAATGAGCGAAGAAGGCCAAGTAGTTGTAGGAAAAAGTTATATTGCGATAGATGACAATGCGGCACCATATGGGGGATCAAAACCAAGTGGTAAAATTGTAGTAGCTGGATCTTCATCAGTTACACCAGTTATGGAAAAACTTAGAGAAGCTTATCTTGCAATCAATACAGAGGCTGTAATAGAAGTACAACAATCCGACTCATCAGCAGGTATGCAAGCTGCTATTGATGGAACTGCCGATATAGGAATGGCTTCAAGAACTTTAAAAGATAGTGAAAAAGCTGAACTTAAAGATATAGCCATAGCATTAGATGGTATAGCAGTAATTACTCATACAGGAAACTCTATAAATGATTTAACAGTAGAAAATGTTAAATCCATATTTGTGGGAGATATGATTAAATGGAGCGACATAAAATAAGCTATAAATAAAGGGTGATAAAATGAAATCTAAATTCTTTGAAAGGCTAATGGAGATAATATTCTTTATCTCCGCTTGTGCCTCTATAATATCAGTAATATTAATATGTTATTTTATGTTTGTAAATGGGATACCTGCCATTGGAAAAATAGGTGTGTTTGATTTTCTACTTGGCAAAGACTGGTCTCCTTCTAATATACCACCATCCTTTGGTATATTTCCTATGATTATAGGAAGTATCTATGTAACAGCTGGAGCAATAGTCCTGGGTGTACCAATTGGGATTCTAACAGCTATATACCTCTCAAGGTTTTGCCCTAAATGGCTTTATAAATTCTTAAAACCTGCAATAAACTTAATGGCTGGTATTCCCTCCATTATATATGGATTCTTTGGACTTGTTGTATTAGTACCAGTTACAAGTAAATTATTTGGTGGAACTGGTAATAGTATATTAACAGCATCAATACTTCTTGGAATAATGATATTGCCAACAATAATAGGGCTTTCTGAAGCTGCTATTAGAGCAGTACCTGACTCTTATTATGAAGGAGCTGTAGCTCTAGGTGCAACACATGAATATTCAGTGGTCTTTGCAATGTTACCAGCAGCAAAATCTGGTATCCTATCCTCTATAGTCCTTGGTATTGGTAGAGCCATAGGCGAAACCATGGCAGTAGTCATGGTAGCGGGAAATCAAGCTCGTATGCCAAATGGTATATTAAAAGGTATTCGTACTCTAACTGCTAATATTGTAATAGAGATGGGCTATGCAGCGGATTTGCATAGAGAAGCATTGATTGCCACTGGTGTTGTCTTATTCGTATTTATACTACTAATTAATTTACTATTTTCAGTATTAAAAAGGAAAGTGATATAATGAAGAGCCTAAGTATATTAATCAAAGGACTTGTTTTGTTTGCAACTATTGCAACTTTTTCCATACTGTTTATAATTATTGGATATATTCTAATTAGAGGGATTCCTTATATAAAGCCATCCTTATTTGCTTTAGAATATAATACACAAAATGTTTCTTTGTT
>CAZIII010000220.1:0-3535 GCA_964539425.1 uncultured Tissierellaceae bacterium
ATAGATAGAGTCTCTTTTGCTGAATAACCAAATATCCTATTAGCATCTCTTTGCAATTCAGTTAGGTTATATAAGGGAGGAGAATATGTTTTTTTATTGCTCTTTTCTATATCAACAACTTTAGCATCTTTTCCTTTGAGTAATTCTAAGGTTTTATTAGCTTTACTTATATCAAATGTTCTAGTATCTTTAGTGACACCATCTTGCCATGTTAGCTTTAAATCTTTCGTATTAGCTAATATTCCATAATATTCCTTTGGTATAAACTTTTTAATCTCTTCTTCTCTTTGTGCTATCATAGATAATGTAGGAGTTTGAACTCTACCACATGATAATTGGGAATTGAATTTTACAGTTAGTGCACGAGTTGCATTGATACCCACTACCCAGTCAGCTTCTGACCTAGCTACAGCTGAGTGATAAAGATTTTCATATGCTTTCCCATCCTTCAGATTATTAAAACCATCTTTTATTGCCTTATCTGTAACTGATGAAATCCATAGCCTTTTAATTGGTTTCTTTACATTAGCTTTCTCTAGGATCCAACGAGCTACCAGCTCACCTTCCCTACCTGCATCTGTTGCTATGATAATTTGTCCTACATCTTTACGATACATTTGCTCCTTAACAGCATAAAATTGCTTGCTAGTCTGTTTTATGACTTCAAGTTTCATAGGCTCTGGTAACATAGGTAAATCTTCCATATTCCAAGTTTTGTATTTTTTATTGTATACTTCTGGGTCAGCTAATGTAACTAAATGACCTAATGCCCATGTTACAACATATTTATCTCCTTCAAGAAATCCATTACCTTTTTTCTTACAGTTTAATACCCTTGCTATATCTCTCCCCACAGAAGGTTTTTCTGCTAATACTAAGATCTTATTCATATAAACATCCTTTCATTAATTCTTATTTTGTTCCTCTATTTTTTCTGCTAGTTCACTTAGATAGATCCATCTCTCCATCTTTTCTTCTAGCTTATCTTCTATCTTCTCTTTCTTTTCAAGTAGTTCCTGTAACTTTGTGTAATCACTAGATGATTTCTCTATTTCACCATTTAATTTTACTATTTCATCCTCTAATTTGGAAATTATAGTATCTATCTCGTTCCATTCCCTTTGTTCATTAAAAGTAAATTTAAAAGCCTTACTAACTTCCTTTTGTCTTTCCTTTTTTTCTGGTTTACGTTCAAGTGCTTTATTTTTCTTTTCGGCCTTTGTTGATTCTCTAAAATATTCATAATTACCTGTGTATCCGACTATTTTTCCATTGCCTTCAAAAACAAATAGCTTCTCCACTACTTTGTCTAGCAAATACCTATCATGTGATACTATAATCACAGCCCCAGGAAATTCTTCAATATAATCTTCTAATACAGTTAAGGTATCTATATCTAAATCATTAGTAGGCTCATCTAGTAGAAGTACATTTGGTGCTTCCATAAGTATTCGAAGAAGGTGTAACCTTCTTTTCTCTCCACCTGAAAGCTTGGCTATTGGTGTCCATTGTAGTTCTTTAGGAAATAAAAATCTTTCCATCATTTGAGATGCAGATATTTTTTCTCCATCACCTGTCTCAATGAACTCTCCACCTTCCTTTATATATTCAATAGCTCTAAGATCATTATTCATATGTGTATTTTCTTGGGCAAATACTCCAATCTTTACAGTTTCTCCTACATCCACTGTTCCCTTATCTGACTTTAGTTTCCCTGATATAATATTCATTAAAGTTGACTTACCACTACCATTTGGTCCTAGTATTCCAATTCTATCATCTCTTAGGACAATATAACTAAAATCATCTATAACTGTTTTTCCATCAAATATCTTTTCAATATTTTCTATCTCTATTATCTTCTTGCCTAGTCTAGTTCCACCCACTGATATATCTAATTTTTCATTTGCTAAATCTACTTCCCTATCATTTAATTCATTATAGCGTTCTATCCTTGCTTTTTGCTTTGTGGACCTAGCCCTTGCACCTCTCATCATCCAGGCTAATTCCTTCCTAAGTAAAGATTGCCTTTTTCTTTCACTGGCTATATCAATTTCTTCTCTTTCTACTTTCTTCTCTAAGAAATAGTTGTAGTTTCCTTTGTAGGAATAGATATTTCCACCATCTAATTCAATTATTTGATTTGCCACTCTATCTAAAAAATACCTATCATGGGTGATCATTAGCAAGGCACCTTTTTTTCTACTAAGATATTCTTCAAGCCAATCAATAGTATCATTGTCCAAATGGTTTGTAGGCTCATCTAATATAAGTAAATCTGCAGGATTAATTAGGGCAGATGCTAGAGCAACCCTCTTTCTCTGCCCGCCAGATAAATTTCCAATCTTTTCATTAAAATCATTTACTCCAAGCTTTGTTAATACAGCTTTTGCTTCAGCTTCTAGCCCCCATGCATTTGCTGCATCCATTTCTTGAGTTAGTCTTAATATTTCATTGTTTTTTGATTCAGGATTCATTAAAGCTTCTTGATATTTTCTAACTAATTGTATGTTTTTAGAATTACCTTTGAAAACTTGCTCCACTACTGTAGCATTTATATCAAAGTCTATATCCTGAGGTAAATATTCTATATTTACATTACTTCCCTTTACCACTTTTCCAGTATCCGATTCCTCTATACCTGCTATAATCTTTAAAAATGTAGTTTTACCAGTACCATTGATTCCTATTAGCCCTATTTTATCTCCATCATCAATGCCCATACTTATATTTTTAAGTAATTGTTTCTCACTATATGCTTTTGATAAATTTTCTATAGTTATTAGATTCATATTATCTCACTTCCCTATTTGTTTTCCTAACTAAGTATTATATCACATATTGAACTTGCAAACAAAAAACGGAGAATAAATTCTCCGCCTTATATTTCAAATTATTCAATTAAACCACAAGAACCATCCATCTGATCTTCTAGATCATCTTTTTCCATTATTATTCTCTTTTGCCAGCCGTTTCTCCTATATATCCAATACCCATATAAGCATACTATTAAATTACTAAAGCTCATGGAGAACCAAATCCCTGTAGATCCCCAGTTTGTAAAATGTTTAAACCCTAATATCATTGGTAGCCTTACAAACCAAAGTCTACCTACTTCCATAGCCATGGAATATTTAGTATTTCCAGAGCCTTGGAATATTCCTTGAAACACAGAGAAAATTCCCATTAAAGGCATGGATAATGACACAAAAGTCAGATATACTAAACTCAAATCTATTACCGTAGGATCATCCTTTGATTGCATAAAAAAGTTAATTATTTGAGTATCAAATACAATCAATATTATACAACCTAATCCACCGATAAGGATGGTAAGTTTTAATGCTTTATAAAATGCTTCCTTCACCCTATCAACTTGATTCGCTCCCATATTCTGCCCTACTATTGCAGTCAATGCAGATCCTATCCCCATTGCTGGTTGCATTACTAAAGATGTGATTCTATTAACCATAGCATAAGCTGCTAAAGTTGCTGTTCCATAGGATCCAATAAATCCATTAAGTACAATAAATCC
>CAZIII010000221.1:0-527 GCA_964539425.1 uncultured Tissierellaceae bacterium
AAGAAAGAAAATATTTGTCTTTCTACTGTACCGCCAACAGCACCACCAGCTCCTTCTATGAGACTAGATTTACCTTATGCTGTGGCTTTAAGAGAATTATTTAAAGATTACAAGATGAGAGCGCAACAAAATACTAAATACATGGAATCTTCAGCAAGGGAAGCTACTGTTACTCATGTATTGAATCTATTAATTTCACAATTAACTAGAGCAGATATTCAATCAACAATAACTCCTGATGAAGGAAGAAATGTACCTTGGCATATTTACAATATAGAAGCAGTAGATACTGCAAAACAAGTATTTGCTGGCCTAGATGGATTAAAATCCATGGTTGAAATCAAGAGGGATAAAGGTGAATTAGCAGATAAAGTTAGAGAATTAAAAGAGAGAGCAATTCTATTTATGGAAGAAATTATTGAAACAGGTGGATATTTCAATGCAGTAGAAGCTGGTTTCTTCGTAGATTCAGGATATTATCCAGAAAGAAATAATGATGGTATAATTAGAAAAGCTGATGCAGGAGT
>CAZIII010000221.1:537-3524 GCA_964539425.1 uncultured Tissierellaceae bacterium
GAAGGAACAGTATACGAAAGAGATACTGATTATATGGCACCTGTAACTGGGCATTTTGGATACAATAATGTGGCTCAATATGATAAAAGCTTAGTAGAAAATCCAGCAGCTTTAATTGGAGGAGGTACATTTGAAGACCCAGCTAAAATTATATTCATTGATGAATTAGATGAGAATGATAATGTTAATGTAAGATTAGAAGAAGTTAAAGAATTTACAAATACATCTAAAATTAAACCAGAAGTTCAATGGTTAGGTGATGGAATAATTTTAATCACATTATTCTTACCTACGGAAGAAAGAATAGCAGAATTTGCTGCCATAGAAATTGGAAAGAAAATGGGTTTAGAGGATGTAGAAGTAATCCATAAAGAAATAATGCAAGCAGCAGAAGGTACACGTATAGAATTAAAAGGTAAGGTAGCATTTAGCATAGATATTAATGATTTAGTAATACCACCTAAACCAGAAGTATTGACTGAAGATGAAATAAGAGAAGAAATTAAAGCTAAACCAATGAAAATTGTAGCAGCAACTGTTGGTGAAGATGAACACTCTGTAGGTATTAGAGAAATCATAGATATTAAACATGGTGGAATCGAAAAATATGGTATTGAATGCCATATCTTAGGTACATCAATATCTGTGGAAAAGTTAGTTGATGCTGCTATTGAACTAAATGCAGATGCTATACTTTCATCAACAATAATTTCACATGATGATATTCACTATAAGAACATGAAAAAATTAAACGATCTATGTATAGAAAAAGGTATAAGAGATAAAATCATGCTCATAGCTGGAGGAACGCAAGTATCCAATGAACTAGCAGTAGAATCTGGTATGGACGCTGGATTTGGAAGAGGTACAAAAGGAGAACATGTTGCCACATTCTTAGTTGAAAAAAGAAGAGCGATGAACAATGAAAGTTAATCTATTAGTTGCAGAGATAGGTAGTACTACAACTGTGGTTAATGCATTTAATGATTTAGACACCTGCCCAAAATTTATTGGGCAGGGTCAATTTCCCACTTCTGTACTAGAAGGTGATGTTAATATTGGGCTAAAGGGTGCTATTGAAGATTTAGCAAAAAATCTCTCTACGGAGTCCATTGATTATAATGAGCTAATAGCTACTAGTTCGGCAGCAGGAGGACTCCGGATGACAGTCCATGGGTTAGTCTATGATATGACGGTTAAGGCAGCTAAAGAGGCTGCATTAGGTGCAGGAGCTAATATAAAATTTATTACAGCAGGAAGACTTAGAAAATCAGATTTAAGAAAAATTGAAGAAGTAAAACCTAATATTATTCTAATAGCCGGTGGAGTAGATTATGGTGAGAGAGATACAGCATTGTATAATGCAGAACTTATTGCGGAAATGAATCTGAATATTCCAGTAATTTATGCAGGTAATATAGAAAACCATGAAGATGTAAAAGATACATTCAAAGGAAAAGAAAGTGAACTTTATATTGTTGATAATGTTTACCCTAAAATAGATGAATTAAATGTAGAACCTACAAGAAAAGTAATTCAAGAAGTATTTGAGAAACATATAATTCATGCACCGGGCATGGAATATGTAAGAGAAATGGTGACTGGATCTATCATGCCAACACCTGGAGCTGTAATGGCAGCATCTCATCTTTTATATGATGCTATTGGTGACTTAGTTACAGTAGATGTAGGTGGAGCAACAACAGATGTTCATTCTGTTGCGGAAGATAGTGACGAAATATCTAGAATTTTATTAAACCCAGAACCCAAGGCGAAGAGAACTGTTGAAGGGGATCTTGGGGTTTATATCAATATGCGAAATATTGTAGAAATAGTAGGAAAAGAAGAACTAGCTAAGGAACTTAAAATTACAATGGAGAAATTAGAAAATTTAATTTCTCATCATAAGGCAATTCCAGAGACAGATTTAGAAAAACAATTTGTTGAAAAAATGACTTTGCATGCAACTATAACAGCGGTAAAAAGACATGCTGGAGGGCTCAAACATCTATATGGACCAGGAGGGAAGAAGACCATTGCCGAAGGCAAGGATTTAACCCAAGTGAAGTACATTATAGGAACAGGCGGAGCACTGACAAGATTACCTAATAGAAAAATGATATTGAAAGAACTTGCACTTTCAAATAAAGGAAATGATTTACTTCCAAACGCTGAAGCAGAAATACTAATTGATAACCACTATATAATGGCTTCCCTTGGAGTAATGGCTAAAAAATATCCAGAAGAAGCATTAAGGCTATTAGAAAATAGTCTTAAGGAGGAATAAAGATGACCTATCCAAAAATGACAATCAACTTTAATACTATAAAAAACAATGTAAATACTGTAGTAAAATTATGTAAAGAACAAGGTATAAATGTAGCAGGAGTAACTAAAGTATTCTGTGGTAACCCAGAGATTGCCAAGGCATATATAGATGGTGGCGTATCTTATTTAGCTGATTCTAGGATTGAAAACCTTATTAGATTAAAGGATCTAGATATACCTAAGATAATGCTAAGACTTCCAATGAAATCCGAAGCCCATAAAATAGTAGAATATGCTGATATATCACTTAACTCAGAAGTAGATACCATAAGAGTATTATCAGAATCAGCTATGGAAAAGGGGAAAGTCCATAAGATTATTTTGATGGTAGATTTGGGAGATTTGAGAGAAGGTTATTATGATGAAGAATCTATTTTTGATGCTGTTAAAGAGATAATTGAATTAAAAGGGACTAAGATGATAGGCTTAGGTACAAATCTTACATGTTATGGTGGAGTAATACCTACCAAGGAAATTCTAGATAGATTAGCTAAGTTAGAGAATGAAATAGAAGAAAAGTATAATATAGAGTTAGAGATACTATCTGGAGGAAACTCCAGTACAGTTCACCTATTAACAGACAATAAAATTGATAGATTAAATAATTTGAGATTAGGTGAATCTTTAGTTCTTGGGACAGAATCATCCTATGGAGAACA
>CAZIII010000222.1:0-3519 GCA_964539425.1 uncultured Tissierellaceae bacterium
AGAGTAAATAAAAAAGATTTACAAAGATTTTTATTAACTGGAATGATAATGATTTTAATATTAGTACCACAGTTTACCTTTGCAGCTCCTGTAGATACAAGTAAGGTAGATACCATAATCAACGATGTAGTAGTACCATGGGTTCAAAAGATAGGTTTTTTAATAGCCTTCATAGGTGGAATAATGTTTGCACTAGGCTGGAGAAATGATGATGCGGACAGTAAGGCTAGGGGGTTACAAACCTTGGTTTCAGGTTTTATGGTAGCTGCAGTAGCATTAAGTTATAACCTTTTCATAAGCTAAAACTTAAATCAGATAATCTACATAGTGGATTAATCCACTATGTAGATTATAAGCAAATGGAGGTGGAATGGTGGATTTATTAAAATCAATTTTAGAGTGGGCATTTGATAATAATTATGTAAATATATTTAATAATATAACGGGGAGCATTTCAACTTATAGTTCACTAGTTTCAAATGTTTCATCACTTTTAATACCAATAGGAATTTCCTTAGTTGTCTTATTTTGGATGATAGAATTTTTAAATAGGTCTATTAGATTTCAGGAGTCAAACTTTGGTTGGGAGCATATTACAATGCTAACAGTAAAGTTAGTAATCGCAAAATACATTGTACAAGCTTCAGCAGAGATATTAGACTTATTTGCAACTATAGCCAATGAGATAGCCAAAACAATTAGTGTAGGTGCAACAACCATGGGTAGCATAGACTATATTGCAATAGTTGATTATATAGATAGCCAAAAAGTAATAGTGAAAACACAGTTGTTTTTCTCAGTTTTATTGTTTGCGGTGCTCTTATTTATAGTAAATTTACTAATAAACATAATAATCTATGGAAGGGTTTTTGAATTAATAGCCTTAACTATATTTAGTCCAATACCTCTATCTACAATTACCTTTGATGGAGTTAAGGACTTAGGAAAGAGATATTTACAAAATTACTTTGCTGTATGTTTTCAAGGGGCAATCATAATGGTTATTCTCCTTATTTTTAATGAAATATCCAGGAATGCTTTTTTCCCAGATATAGGTTCAAATCCAGAAGTAAATATTATAAAAGCCTTTGGAGAATACATGGTAATAAGTGTAACTCTTATATTTGCCCTATTTAAATCAGGTTCCTGGGCATCAAAAATAATTGGTTCTAGTTAGGGGGATAGACAAATGATAGAGATTAAAATTCCAAGTGAAATAACCTCATATAAAGAAAAGTTGGCCTTTGGCCTAACTGCTAGGCAAATACTATCATCAGGCTTGGCCTTGGCAATAAATGTACCCTTATATGTTTATGGAAAAGGAATAGTAGGGGATGAACTTATGAGTTGGATAATAATGTTTACTACCTTGCCTATAGGATTTATTGGATTTTTTAATTATAACGGAATGAACTTTGAACAATTTTTAGTTGTAATGCTTCAAACAGAGCTGATATATCCTAGAAAGAGATTGTATCAAACAGAGAATTTATATGAAAATATCCTAAAAGAAGATTTAAAGATAGAGAAGGATAAGGAAAAAAGAAAGAATAAGAAAAGTAAAAAAGATAAGAAAAATAAGAAAGAGAAGGGAGAGGAAGTTTTTGCTGAAATTTAAAAAGGTAGACCAATCTACTCAATACAAAAAGAAAATATCAAGGTCAGTCCAGGATACCTTGCCTTATGTAAGGGCTTATGATGATGGTATTCTTGAAATTAAACAGGGTTATTTTTCAAAGACCTTAGGATTTCAAGATATTAACTATCAAATATCAAGGCAGGAAGTACAGGAGTCTATCTTTTTAAACTATTGCTCACTTCTTAATTCCTTTGATAGCCAGGTTGAATTTCAAATAAATATAATAAATTCCTCTGTAAATAAGAATCAATTGGAAGAAAATATACTGGTAAAACTTGAAGACGATGAATTTGATATTTATAGGGATGAATACAATGATATGTTAAGAAGTCAGATAGAAGAAGGAAGAAATGATATTAGAAAGGAAAAATACCTAACTTTCACTGTTCAGGCAGTTGGGAAAAATGAAGCAACACCCATGTTATCCAGGATAGAGCAGGAGATAATTCAGAATTTAAGCAAACTAGGGTCAAGGGGAAACCCACTAGGGTTAAAAGAAAGACTAAAGGTATTTCATAATTTTTATAGGGGGTCAAATATAGATTTAGATTTTGAAATAAGGAGAAATAGGAAACTAGGAATATTAACTAAGGATATGATAGGACCTGATAGTTTTGAATTTAAAAGAGATTATATGTTAATTGGAGATGAATTTGCTAGAGCCATCTTCTTATCAGATTTACCAGCATTTTTATCAGATAGAATTATAGCAGAATTAACGGACTTTAGCTTTAATATGGTACTTACGCTAAATATAAATTCTCTAGAACCTCATAAGGCCTTAAGGGTTATAAATAAGCAGATTACAGGCATGGAATCAAATAAAATTGAATATCAAAAAAGATCTATTAGAAATGGCTATTTTGATGCCTTCATTCCAAATGAATTAAAAAACAAACTAGAAGATGCTAATTTACTACTGAATGATGTGCAGAATAATAATCAAAAATTATTTCTAACAAATATAGTGATAATCCATAAGGCAGATAGTCTAGAAGAATTAAATATGGATACAGAAGCAATATCATCTGTTGCAAGAAAGCATCTATGCCAAATAAGAAAGTTAAACTATCAGCAGGAAGATGCCTTGGCCTCTGCCCTACCCTATGGAAATAATAGATTAAAGATTAAAAGAACATTAACTACAGAATCCACTGCAGTGTTTATGCCTTTTACATCCCAGGAATTAGTAGATCCTAATGGAATGTATTATGGCTTAAATGCAGTAAGTAGAAATCTAATAATGTTAAATAGAAAGATACTTAAAAATGGTAATGGATTTATATTAGGCACTCCTGGGTCTGGTAAATCCTTTGCGGCTAAAAGGGAAATGGCTAATGTTTTACTTAACACCAATGATGAAGTCTTGATAATAGACCCAGAAAGAGAATATACAACCTTAGTAAAAAACTTTAAAGGGGAAGTAATAAAAATATCAGCAGGGTCAAACCATTATATAAATCCACTTGATATGACTCAGGACTATGCAGATGATGAAGACCCACTTATTTTAAAATCAGATTTTGTCTTATCCCTATGTGAAGTAGTTCTAGGTGGTAGGACAGGCCTTACTTCAATGGAAAAATCAATAATAGATAGGTCTATGAAGAAAAGCTACAGTGAATATTTGGAGCATAATTTTGATAAGGAATATATACCAACACTTAAGGATTTTCACAGAATAGTATCAGAGCAACCTGAGAGGGAAGCCAAAGATATAGCAACGGCCTTGGAACTTTATACATTGGGAAATCAATCTGTATTTGCAAATAAGACAAATATCGACATTAATAATAGGTTGGTATGTTTTGATATTAAAGACTTGGGAAAACAGCTTAAAACCATGGGGATGCTGATAGTACTTGATGCTATTTGGAATA
>CAZIII010000223.1:0-3488 GCA_964539425.1 uncultured Tissierellaceae bacterium
ACCTCCTAAGAATAGTCTTACACATAATAGATATATTATTTAGACTAGTTTTTATCCAATTTGTATATTCTAACCAACTTTTTAAAATAATGTTTATTTACCTTAGTATTTATCAACATAAACAAGCGTTCCCTATTATTTGACAAAATATGATGTTATAATTTTTATAATTAGGAGGGCTATTATGAACATAACATATGAAACTAATCTTTATTGCTTAATTGGAAATCCCATAGAAAAATCTTTATCCCCAATCATACATAATAATATTTTTAAAATGTTGGATAAAAATTGTGTTTATCTTGCATTTAATATAGAAGAAGAAAACTTAGAAGGAACTATTAAAGCTTTTAGAGCAATGAAAGTCCAAGGTTTTAATGTAACCATTCCACATAAAAAAAATATAATTAAATACTTAGATGATTTAAGCAATGAGGCAAAAATATTAGGTGCTGTAAATACTGTAAAAAATATAAATGGTAAATTGATCGGCTATAATACAGATGGAGAAGGTTTTATTCAAACCTTATCTAGTAATAATATAGATACAAAAGATAAAAATATTTTGCTTTTAGGATCAGGTGGAGCAGCATTTGCTATTGGTACAACATTAGCTATACAAGGAGTAAATAGTATATATATAGGCAATAGAAATATTGAATCTTGTAACTCACTTAAAGAGAAAATCAATACAGTAAATGATAAAGTTATTACTGAAATTGGAGACTTAAATCTCAAAAATTTAGATAAAATTTCAATTGATATTATTATTAATTCCACACCTATAGGTATGTATCCTATGGAAAACTTGTCACCAATAGAATTAAATGGGTATTCGGAAAGCACAATAGTTTATGATATTGTATATAAGCCACAAGAAACAAAATTATTATATGATGCGAAATCCAGAGGTTATAGAACTTTTTCTGGTATATCAATGCTTTTAAATCAAGCTTTTTTAAGCCAAAAAATTTGGTTTGATTTAGATGAAAAAATAAATTTTGAAAATATTGAAAAACTAGCAGGAAAACTTGGATTATATGTCGAATAATATAAAAAATAGTATTTAGAATTTACAGTATTTTCTGTATATATTTATTAAATTTATGAGGTGAAAATATGATAAATACAAAATTGCAAATTGAAGAACTTCTTGTAGATACTGGAAAATTATCGGAGAATCAATTACAAAACACTTTAGAAATGCAGAAAAAGACAGGTAATAAAGTAGAAAAAATTCTTGTAGATGAAAAAATAATATCTCAGAATGATATCAACGAAGTTTTGGAGTTTCAGTTGGGGATACCTCATGTAGATTTAGATAAATATATGATAAATATAAATGTAGCAACAATTATTCCGGAAAATATTGTAAGAAGATATGAACTTATTGCAATAGATAAGCATAAAGAAGTCCTGATAGTGGCAATGGTTGATCCTTTAAATATATTTGCATTAGATGATGTGAAATTATTCGTAAGAATGGATATTCAGCCAGTTATCGCTACTAAAGAAAAGCTACTTAAAGTTATAGATAAATTTTATAGTAGTGAAGGTAGAAAAAAGCTACTAGAAGAATTTGAAGACAACTATTATCCAATGAATATGGATGATGTAAAGAATCAAGAGTTACTTGAGGTGACTACAGCTCCAGTTGTAAAACTATTAAACTCAATAATCGAACAAGCTGTAAGGGATAGAGCCAGTGACATACATATAGAGCCAAATGCTGATGATATAAAGATAAGATTTAGAATTGACGGAGATCTTACTGAAATAATGACTTTAGCTCGTTCCAGCTTATCACCTATAATTACTAGAATAAAGATAATTGGTAAGATGAATATTGCAGAAAAAAGAATACCTCAAGATGGTAGAGTAGAGACAAAAATAAATAATAGGGAAATAGATATGAGAATTTCTACTTTACCTACTGTGCATGGGGAAAAAACAGTAATAAGATTATTAGATAGATCAAGATTTGTTTTTTCTAAAGAATCATTAGGATTTAGTGAAAAAAATCTAGAAATTTTAGATAAGATTATATCGCAGCCTTACGGGATGATTTTAGTTACAGGACCTACAGGATCTGGAAAGACCACTACACTCTATACTATTCTTCAAGAGCTTAATCGAATAGAAAAGAATATCATTGCTATAGAAGATCCAGTTGAATATAAATTAAACGGTGTAAATCAGGTTCAAGTAAATACAAAAGCAGGTCTTACATTTTCATCAGGACTAAGATCTGTACTAAGACAAGATCCTGATATAATAATGGTAGGAGAAATAAGAGATGATGAAACTGCAGAGATAGCCATAAGGGCTGCTATCACAGGACATCTTGTGCTTTCTACACTACATACAAATGACAGTCCATCATCAGTTGCTAGGTTGGTAGATATGGGGATAGAATCATATCTTATATCATCAGCTGTAATAGGGGTAATATCTCAAAGGCTTATAAAATTACTATGCTCAAAATGTAAGATACAATATGAGGCTAGTTATTTAGAGAAAAGAATATTAGGAGTAGAAGAAAATAAAGAATTAATATTAAGTAAAGCCGTGGGATGTAGTTCTTGTAATAAAGGCTATAAAGGAAGAACCGCAATTCATGAATTAATGCCTATTAATAAAAATCTGAGATTACTCATAGATAAAGTGGCCAATATAGATGAGCTAAAGAGAAAGGCTATAGAAGAAGGAATGACCACTTTACTGCAATCAGCAGCAGCTCTGGCTATTAGCCAAGACACATCATACGATGAAGTACTAAGAGTAGGGTTTACTCTAGGATAGGGGGATATAAATGAAATTATTAGAATTAGTTAATATAGCAACTTCAAGAAAAGCATCGGATATACATTTAACAGTTGGACTGCCACCGGTATTTCGAATAAATGGGGAGTTAATAATCTTAGACAGTGAAAAATTAATGCCTAATGACACAAAATCTCTAGCATATGAATCCCTAAATGATGATTTAATCAATATACTTGAAGAAAAAGGAGAAGTTGATTCATCCTTTTCTAGTCCAGGAGTAGGTAGATATAGAATAAATGTATATAAGCAAAGAGGGTCCTATGGGATGGCATTAAGGATAATTCCCTTGGATATACCAACAATGGAAAATTTAAGATTACCTACAATAGTAAAAGATTTAGCAAGATTACCACGGGGGCTTATTTTAGTTACTGGACCTACTGGAAGCGGTAAATCTACTACATTAGCATCTATGATAAATCAAATAAATTCTGAAAGGAAATGTCATATACTTACTTTAGAAGACCCAATAGAATATTTACATAAGCATAATAAAAGTATAGTGAACCAAAGAGAAATAGGAATTGACTCTTTATCCTTTGAGAATGGTCTTAGGGCAGCACTTCGTCAGGATCCAGATGTTATATTAGTTGGAGAGATGAGAGATTTAGAGACTATTTCCATTGTTTTAACTGCAGCAGAAACAGGACATTTAGTATTGT
>CAZIII010000224.1:0-3487 GCA_964539425.1 uncultured Tissierellaceae bacterium
TTAAAAATAATATCAGTAACCAAGTCAGCTGTCATATGATCGCCAATACCAGTTTTTTTACTTATTAAAGAAAGGTAGTCAGCTGCTATGCCCTTATATGCACCATCATCATCAATAAACTCAAACGGAACAAAGTCAGGATCTACACCTATCCTGATTATAGAATTCTCTTCAACAAATCTAATCTCATCTTTAGTCAAGTTGATACTATTATCCACAGCATAAGAATTGTTCATAAATATGGATATTATACTAATAAATAAAAAAATTAATGTAAAATGTTTTTTCATATGTTCTCCTCCAAAGACACATATTATTAACTAATGTAGTATAATAAACCAGAATTTTAATTGCAACTCGTTATAATTTTATATACCCAACAATAGTATATAAAATCTAAATATCTATACTACTTATATACAGCATAATTTCCTTTAGAGAATCTTTTTGCCTTATATAGGGCTTCATCAGCTCGATGAAGTAGTTCTTCATATTTCAACTCTGGATAGTCAAGCCATATAAGACCTCCTGAAATACTTATTGAAATTTCAGTATTATTTGGAAAAGAAATAAATGTTCTTTCTATATAATTAAAAAACTTCTTAATTGATAATTCCAAGTCTATTTTTGTATCATATCCATATATTAATGCTACAAATTCATCTCCAGAACGTCGACCTAGTATCCTCTGATTGTCATTTGCAAGTCTCATTAAACAGTTTGTTGCTTCAATTATATAGATATCTCCCCACTTATGCCCATAAGTGTCGTTTAATAACTTCAAATCATCGAGATCAAACATTATCAATGCTGCAACCTTTAGATCCTCAATTAAGTATTTCTCTTCAAAACGATATTGGAAGGCTTTTCTATTATAGAGTTTAGTCAAGGGATCTAAATCTCTGTCCTTTATAATTTCAAGCTTGTCTAGCATTTCTATAGTTACATCTTGAACTACTCCTATTATAGTGTTTTCTGACTCTGTCATGTTGATTTTCAACCATTTTGATACTTCACCTTCGACCTTATATACATCATTTTCTTCTGTTTCTTTTCTGCTAAATATTGATTGTAATATTATCATGAAATCATCTTTTCCTTTAATAGTCTTACTTATAGATTCAGATATTCCCATGATTGAAAAAAGCTTTTCAGTTGTAAATAACATATTGTTATCACTATTTATTTCAAAGGCTCCAATTTGCATATCTAACATATCAATTATTTTAGTAAGCCTCGAAGCAGATTCTATTTTTTCATTATTTGCTATTGATATAGCTCTTGCAAGCTCATCAACCTCATTAAGTCCAGTAGAATCAAGATAAATTTTTTGATCTTTATCACTTGTTCGAACTTTATCTGCTAGCTCAATAATTGGTTTTGAGAACTTGAAGCTAAAGTATCCACTACCAATTAAGCCTAAGATGAGGGATAATCCAAATGTCACTAGTAATATTACTTCTATTTTCTTTTCATGAGCAAACAAGTCATCCTCACGCATTAAACCCACCAGATACCATGACTCCGATTCAAATGGAGTATTGTGTTGATAAAGACCAATTTTCTCCATATTAGCATAAATTGTTTCAGTCAACTTATGGTTATGAAAAATATATGTGCTTGAATCAGAATCAACCACTTGTATTTCAAGTGGTTCATCAGTATTTATAAAACGCTTTTGTAGGGCTCCATTTGTAACAACTGCTTGTATATCACTTTCTTCTCTTTCTTTATAAGCAATCATATACCCAAGGGAATCTTTCTGTTGTAAATCAGTAGCAGGTAATTGTTTGAATAGATAGTTTAAAGAAATCTCTATTCCTATAATCCCTCTTAACTGGTTATCCAAGTCAAAAATAGGCATTGAATATGTGATAACATACAAATCTTTTTCAGATACTTGAAATGGCTTACTCCAATATCCCAAAAATTTAGAATTATTAGTTAGATGAGCTTGAGAATATGGATTTAAAAAGAAAGCTTGATTCATATCTGTTAATTCAAAATCATACTTCCATGACTGATCTAGAGGAATTTTTAGGTTTTTCGCTATATCTGGTGGTCCAATTACCATATATATATCATTATTACTATAGTTATTGGCAAGAGGATCATAATCTCTTAAGTAAATTGAATCAAATTTTTTCTCATTAATATCATCAGTTAGCATAAGATATACACCGGTAGTTTGTGAGCTTCTGAGCATATTGGTCATTAATTCGGAGATATTGGAAAGAAATACCTCATTACTTTTATGTTCCTTGGATAGTTCGTCTGATATTAATGGTAGGAATGGATCTAAATTAGTCCAACGATTTCTCATCTCTCTTTCCAAGTAATTTTTTCTACCGTTCACTTTTTCATTGAAGGTAGCCATAGCATTGTTTCTTGATTCCTTTAACACTCCTCCAAATATTAAGCTTCCTGTTATAAACATGGTTTGAATTATAATAATTGATATTGCGAAAATAGTCAATTTATAGACAATAGAATTCTGACTATTTATCTTTTCACTATTGTTCTTATCAGTAGTTTTCATAGCCTAACCTTTCTTCACTTAATATCTTTTCATTATAAACTCCGCTTCATTTACAAGTAGGCTGTACCATTTTATAAATTCCTCTTCGTCTATTAGTGAGTCAACTAGCTTTTCAACATTTTCCCCCTTATCTTTCTCTTCCTTTATATAACTCAGATCTCTATTTATTTTGTTAATCAAGTTAGATTCAAGTAACTCTCTTAACTCATAACTGCCATTAAAAGGCTTACTATTATATAATTCATAATTCTCAAACATACTTATTGTTGTAATTATAGAACTTTGAATTGCATCATTATTTGTGCCTGTGTCTTCCATAGCATTTAACATAGTAGATTCATTTAGGGCTTCATTTTTAACTGGTAAATATCCCGTAGTAACTGCAAATTTTAGGTTTTGTTCAGAACTAGTAAACCATTTTAAGAACTCTGCTGCAGCATATTCATGTGAAAGGTCACTTTGTGTAATACACATTCCAGCCCCTTGTTGAATCACATAAGGATTACCTTCCTCAAAATATGGATAAGGAAGTGCAAGCACATCTATAGCTACAACTTCTTCCTGACTAAAAGTTACTTCAGTTGGAAAATAAGTTGCTCCAGCAGTTGAACCTGTATATGCAAGTATAGTACCTGTCTTGGCATCATCTGAACTAAATCTTCCCGTCTTAACAAAATGTCCTTTCAGATATGGTATATAGTAGTTGTCCCAAATCTTTCGAGCAATATCCTCATTAAAGTTAAAAATAGCACTACCATCATCATTGTAAATATACATCTCTGTACCTAGTTGCATTGCAGAATTAATCATATAATTGGCGTTAGCATCAATACCAAAAAAACCATTTCCAGTGACTTCATAGTAGTGCGCTGCAATCTTTGTAATACCTTCCCAACTCTGCAAGTCATGGTTATCATAACCATATTCGGATGCAAAGGCTTGCCAATA
>CAZIII010000225.1:0-3482 GCA_964539425.1 uncultured Tissierellaceae bacterium
AATTGAGACTGGAGTTTTAGATCCTAAGGGTTCTGGAGATGGAAAATTTAATCCTAAGTCTAGTTTAACAAGAGATGTAATGGCTAAGATGATGTCAACGGCTTATGATTATATGCAAAAAAATCCTACTACACCAACGACACCACCTGTTACACCTGAAACACCAAAACCTACAGAGACAGATATGGTAAATAGTAGAATTATTAGAATTGCAGATGAAATAACTAATATGCCTTTCTTAATAGTTGAAGACAAGCCAAGTGGAGAAATTGCTTATATAGTAATGAACAATACTACAATAACTCTAGATGGAAAGTCAATTAGTCTTAGTGGATTATCTCAAGGACTAGATGTAGAATTAACTTTAAAGAAAAATACTAGAGAGATTATTTCAGTTAAAGCTATATCTGTTGAAGAAGATATAAATGGTACTATTAAATATTTAAATACTACAACATCTAAGATGACAGTAGAGTATAAAGAAGGAAGTAAGACTGTTACAAGAGATTTTACAGTAGATAAGAAAGCAGATATTTATTTAAATAATAAATCTTCATATCTAAAGGATTTAAAAGAGGGAGATTTAATAAAATTAATAGTTATGAATGGTGTAATACATGATATTGAGGCAGAGAGTAAAATCAAGAAGGTAGAAGGAACTATAAAGGAAATCCTTCCTGTGAAGGACAGCAAAGATAAAGAATACTATATCACGGTTGTAGACTCTAAGGATATTTCATATAAATTCTTAATCAATGGCAAGACTTATCTATATAGAAACAATAAGAGAATAGATAATGCAGGGGAATTTAAGTTAAAAGATAAGGTTTATGTTGAGGCTGAATATGATATAGCGATGGAAGTAGATGCTTCTGTGGTTAAGAAGAATATTAAAGGTATTATAGTGGGTATGAATACTAAACTACATCAGAATACTGAGGTAACAATTGCTAATCAGGAAACAAAAAAGGAAGAAACATATATTTTAGGTAAGACTGTTTATATTAGAGTTGATAAGATAGTTACAAATTCCCTTGATTTAAAGACGGGATACTATGTAGAAATAGTTACAGAAGGTGATGAAATCACGGAGATAGATGCTGATTCTAGGGGCGTGGAGTCTGCAATAATGGGAGAAATATCCTATATCAATACTAGAACTGGGGATATAACTTTGATAATTCATAGCTTTGATTTAGATAACTCTAAATATGGTGATGAAATCATAGTTCACATTAAATCAGATGTAATAATCGCTGATAGAAATTTAAGACCAATTACATTTAATTATCTAACAAAAGGAGATAGAATAAATGTAATTGGTAGCTATGATGGTTCCTCATTTATAGCTAATACTATTCAAGTAAGATAATAAAAACGGACTCAATTGAGTCCGTTTTTTATTCTGTCCTTATAGCTTCTAGTGCTGATAAATTCATTGCACGCCTAGCTGGGAAGTATCCCGATAGGACTCCTATAATAGCTGAAAATCCTAAAGCTGCTAGGGCTAACCATATTGGTATTACGGAGATGGTTGTAGCATCCCATAATCCAAGCATAGGTCCAAATATATGGCTAAACTTGTTAACAACGAAGGATAGAAGGTAGGAGAATATTACACCAATTAGCCCTCCAACAATACCTATTATTGCTGATTCGAATAGGAAAAGGTTACTCCAATTTCCTTGGTTCTTTCGTAGATACTCATAACCATGGTATTTGTAATACCAATGGCAGCTACTACAAGGGATACAGCACCTATTCCACCAAGGACGGCTTGGATCATTCCAGCTTGTTTTTTCATAGATTCTAATTGGTCGTTTAGACTATAGGCTTCATGACCCATATCCTTTATTGTCTTTTGAACTGTTTGAACATTTTTCATATCATTTACTTTTATATTTACTTGATTATATCCTGTTTCTTTTTGCTTGCCAGGTTGTGGCTTGACGCCTTCTGCTTTTTCCTTTTCTTTTATAAGCTTTTGCACTTCAGTGATAGGCATATAAACTCCATAATTAGTTTCCCAATCATTGCTTTCTGCCAATACTCCTGCTACTTTTATTTTATATTCTTTATAGTTTGCTTTTTTCTCGCCGGGATAAGAGTAGCCATAGTTTGGATCAAGGGTTAAAGTCATTCTATCCTTCATCAAATTAATTTTTGGCTCTCTCCATACCCTTGCTTTTGGGTCGTAGAAATTGTACTGCATTTGCCCACCAAATACAATTGAAAGTTCATCAGAATTAGTCAATAATCGGCCCTCTGCAATTTCAAATCCAAAGGCTGCCATGGAGTCAGGGTCAATCCCTTTAACAGGCATTTGTGCTATATATTTACCATTGATTATGGCACCATAGGTTTGTAAAGTAGGGCTTACTGCAATTACATTTGGTATTGACTTAAATGCAGCAACAGCCTTATCATCTAATTCTGCTACTTCTTTTCCAGGGATTTCACTCCATCCCTTGTGTACATTTATAGTAGTTAAGCTTCCCCATTGGGCCATTTGTTCTTCAAAGCCTATTTGCATTCCAAAACCAAGACTAAGCATAACTATAATGGAACTTGCACCTATGATTACTCCAAGAACAGTAAGAAATGTTCTTAATTTTCTTCTCCACAGATTCTTAATTCCCATTCGAAATAAATCAAATTTACTCATCGAAAGCCATTTCCTTTTTCTTCTTCTTTTTCTTGTAGAATATTACACCACCAACTACTGCAAGTATAGCTACTAGAGAAATCCAAAGCCATTTAGATTTTAAGATTCCCTTAAGTCCAGCTGGTTCTTCCTCCATAGGAGGCATTTCTCCAGGGAACTCTTCCATTGGTGGCATTTCCATTACATTTAATGTAAATTCCTTCCTTAATTCTTGCATTTGACCTGTGGAGTCTTCGTATGTGAAAAGTACAGCACCTTTTAGTTCTCCTGGTTGAGAAGGTATTACCATTCCTTCAAAATATTCACTACTTCCAGTTGCAAAGTTTCCTACATAATAGCTAGCGTTTTCTGTTTGAAAATCACCGTCTAATTTAACCATCATATTGTATAGGGTTACTTTACCTGTGTTGAAAAATTCTAATGATATAGGCATTGGTTGGCCTACCATGGCTTCTGGATAATAACTTAATTCTCCAGTTTCAAGCTTTGAATTTTGAACTACAGGAACACCTATTAATTCTATATCCTTAAGCTCATTTCCTTCATTGTCTTCATACTCAAAATTTGCTGTTATAGTATGAGTTTTTGCTATTGCATCTGGTATTGTAAACATGGTTATTTTCTTTTCAACTCTTCCTCTAGCAGGTATTGAATCTATATAGAATGTATTTGAACTATCTACTGGTGTAAAAGCGGAGCTACCAGCACCAGGACTATCAGTCGTTGAACCAGCTTCTGCTGTTAAGAATATTTTTATGTTTTTAACAGTTTTATTGCTGCTAGTATTATAAAATGATAAAGTCATTTCAAAGTTTTC
>CAZIII010000226.1:0-3457 GCA_964539425.1 uncultured Tissierellaceae bacterium
TTTGTAGAAGTAATGGCATGTCCAGGTGGTTGTGTAAGTGGTGGAGGTCAACCAGTATCAACAATCAAGGATGCGGATATGAGGGCTAATAGAGCTACAGGACTATACAAATTAGATAGAAGATCTCATATTAAGAGTTCTGAAGAAAATCCTTTAGTTACATCATTATTTGAAGGTATGTTAAAGGATAGACATGATCTATTGCATGTACACAAGAAAGAAGAATCTAAAGCTTAATTTTAGAATTATATATTTGAATTGAATAGGTACCTTGTGGGTATAGACTAAAAAGATTGGCAGTATGGAAGTTTCTTCTATATTGCCAATTATAGTATTATAAATAAACTTAAGAAGAGGTTATTTAAATGAATATAAAAAATCTA
This sequence comes from uncultured Tissierellaceae bacterium, assembly GCA_964539425.1. Classification (GTDB taxonomy): domain Bacteria; phylum Bacillota; class Clostridia; order Tissierellales; family Tissierellaceae; genus JAVKTS01. The sequence goes on from CAZIII010000226.1 coordinate 384, forward strand.
ATAGACAGACTTTATGAATCAAATAATTTGGATTACGAAAATTTAGTTTGTATTCTGGAGAATATAGATAAATCCGATAAAGAGTATCTTGTAGAGAAGGCACACGAAACAAGAATGAAAATATATGGAGATAAGGTCTATATGAGAGGTTTAATAGAATTCACAAATTATTGTAAAAAAGCTTGCAAATATTGTGGAATAAGTGCTACAAACAATAGTGTGGATAGGTATAGACTAAGCCTAAAAGACATACTATATTGTTGTGAAATGGGCTACAAGCTTGGATATAGAACATTTGTATTACAAGGTGGAGAAGATACTTTTTATACAGATGATAAAATAGTAGAGATAGTTACTGAAATAAAAGCAAAATACCCAGATGCTGCCGTAACTCTTTCCATAGGGGAGAAACCATATGAATCCTATGAAAGATATTATAAGGCAGGGGCTGATAGATATTTGCTAAGACATGAAACGGCAAACCCAGAGCTTTTTGAAAAGATACATACTAATTCAACCTATGATAATAGGATAGAATGCCTTTGGAATCTTAAAAAAATAGGATACCAAGTAGGGGCTGGATTTATGGTAGGGATACCTTCACAGACAAAAGCAGATTTAGCAAAGGATCTTGTGTTTTTAAAGGAATTAGACCCTGAAATGATAGGGATTGGTCCTTTTATTCCTCACAAGGATACTATATATAAGGATGAACAAGGGGGAACCGTTGAAGATACCACTACTATGATTGCTCTTCTGAGACTATTATTGCCATATTCACTATTACCTGCAACTACAGCATTAGGGACAATAGATCCCCTTGGAAGAGAACAGGGTATAAGAGCAGGAGGAAATGTAGTCATGCCAAACCTATCACCTACAAATGTAAGGGAAAAATATTCCCTATATGATGGAAAGATATGTACTGGTGATGAAGCAGCTGAATGTAGGCTTTGTATAGAGAATAGGATAGTATCATCAGGATTTTCTATAGACATGTCGAGAGGAGACAATATAAAGTGGAGGGAAAGACAATGATTAATCACAACTATGTTAACAATTTATTAGAAGAAGGAAAAAAAGCTACAAATGATGATATTAGAGAAGTATTAGATAGAGCAAAACTGAAGCGAGGATTATCCCATAAGGATATATCTATTTTGCTCCAAGCAGAAGAGGAAGAAGATTTAAAAGAAATATTTAAAATTGCTGGAGAAATAAAAAAACAAATCTATGGCAATAGGATTGTAATTTTTGCACCTCTATATTTAAGTGACTACTGTGTAAATAACTGTGTTTACTGCGGATATAATAGAAACAATGATTTTCATAGAAGAAAACTTACAAGGGAAGAAATACAAGAAGAAGTAAAGATATTGGAAAAAATGGGACATAAAAGATTGGCATTAGAAGCAGGAGAAGACCCTATAAATTGCGATATAGACTATATTTTGGAAGCAATAAAAGCTGTTTATGATACTCACAATGAAAATGGCGCCATTAGAAGGGTTAATGTAAATATTGCATCTACTACAGTAGAGAACTATAAAAAGTTAAAAGAAGCTGGAATAGGTACTTATATTTTATTTCAAGAAACTTATCATAAGCCAACCTATGAAAAAATGCATATAAGTGGACCAAAGGCAAGCTATGATTATCATTTAACTGCTTTCAATAGAGCTATGGAAGGCGGTATAGATGATGTAGGCGGAGGAGTATTATTTGGTCTATATGATTATAAATTTGAAGTATTGAGTCTAATGCTTCATAATGAATACCTAGAAAAAGAATATGGTGTAGGCTTTCATACTATTTCAGTACCAAGAATAAAAAAGGCTAAAGGTATGGACCTTAGTTTATTCCCTCATTTAGTAACAGATGATGAGCTGAAAAAAATAGTTGCTATTATCCGCTTAGCAGTTCCTTTTACGGGTATAATTCTATCCACTAGGGAAAGTCATGATATGAGAAGAGAAGTAATAGAATATGGAGTATCTCAAGTAAGTGCAGGATCATGTACAGGAGTAGGAGGCTATAAAGAAGGAGAAGAAAGTTCATCCCAATTTGAAGTATCAGACAATAGAAAGCCCTTTGAAGTAATCAAGGAATTAATAGATGATGGACATGTACCTTCATATTGTACAGCTTGCTATAGAATGGGAAGGACTGGGGATAGATTTATGCAATTAGCTAAAACAGGTGAGATACAAAATGTCTGTGGACCTAATGCCCTTATGACTTTGCTAGAATACTCATTAGATTATGGCGATAAAGAACTTCAAGATACTGTAAACAAACTAATAGAGAGAGAAACTCCAAAAATTCAAAGAGATGATATCAAGAAAATAGTCCTAGAAAAAATAGACAAGATTAAAAATGGAGAAAGAGATCTATACTTGTAATTAAGGAGAATGTATATGAACAAGACACCAAAAGGAAATAGAAAGCATATAGTATTCTATGGAAAGAGAAATGCAGGCAAATCCTCCATGATGAATGCAATAATTGGACAAGAAGTATCCTTAGTATCTGATATCAAAGGAACTACAACAGATCCAGTATCCAAGGCGGTAGAGTTAATTCCCTTTGGACCTGTAGTATTTATTGATACTGGTGGTTTAGATGATGATGGGCAGCTAGGAGATTTAAGAGTAGAGAAATCTATGAAGACAACTGAGAAGGCAGATTATGCCATATATGTAATGTCCCTAGATGATATAGATGAAAACTTCTATGAGGGATTTGCTTCTGAACTTGAAAGAAAAAACATTCCATATATTACAGCTATTAATAAAAGTGATATGGTTTCAAAAGAGAAACTACAAGAGATTAAGGAAAAGATAGAAAAAGAAAAAAGATGGAAGAATGTAATATTTGTGTCCGCAAGAGATGAGGATACTATAGCTAATTTGAAGGAAGAATTGATACAAAATCTTGAGGAAGAGACATCTGAAGAGACTTTAATAGGAGACATAGTTCCTTATGGTGGAAAAATAGTAATGGTAGTCCCAATAGATGCAGAGGCACCAAAGGGAAGACTTATTTTGCCACAAGTACAATTACTTAGAGATGCA
>CAZIII010000227.1:0-3405 GCA_964539425.1 uncultured Tissierellaceae bacterium
GATATCCACAGTTCTGCAGCAACTTTTAAATTAACATAACCCAAATGCATTGATATTACTTATGTATTTGGGTATTTTTATTTTATTTTTATGTCATATTTATGTTGATTAATATTGCATAATGGTGTATAATGGTAGTAAAGGAGTGTGTTTCCAATGTATCTTAGAAAATCTTTTAATAAAAAAACAGGGCGTACATATCTCTCTATTGTTCATGGTTATAGAGATAAAGAATTAAAAAAAACTAGGTCTGTTGTTATTAAATCCATAGGCTATCTTGATGAATTAGAAAAAGAATACGATGACCCTATCGCATATTTTACTGAAGAGGCAAAACAAATGGATGCTAAAAGACTTCTAGAGAATGCACCTGTGTCTTTTACTATTACTAGAGATGAATTAATCTCTACTGATTTTGTAAACCGTAAGAATTTTGGATATGCTGCTTTAAGTAAAATTTATCATGAACTTGGAATACACACGTTTTTGATTAATAGGCAAAGACACTCAAATGAAGAATATGATGCTAATTCTATTATGAAGATGCTTGTTTTTTCTAGATTACTTAATCCTGCTTCTAAGAAAAAATCTTTTGAAGAAAGGGAGCGTTTCTTTGAAAATAATGACTATTCTCTTGATGATGTATACCGCTGTCTCTCTCTTTTTAACAAGCATAAGGATAATTTGCAGGTTTGGATTAATGATAAAATTAAAGCTAATTATGGAAGGGATACTAAGCTTGTTTATTATGATGTTACAAATTATTATTTTGAAACTGATAAGATAGATGATTTCAAAAGAAAGGGTGTTTCCAAGGAGCATCGCCCCAATCCAATTGTTCAAATGGGTTTATTTATTGATAACAACGGGATACCTATTACATATCAATTATCTCCCGGAAACACTAATGATTGCCTTACTTATCGTCCAAACTTATCTAGAATTAAAAAGGATTATGATCTTGGTAAGGTGGTTGTTGTGGCCGATAAGGGTATGACTACTGGTGATAATATCTGGTACACATTATCCGCAGGAGATGGTTATGTATTTAGCATGTCTGTCAGAGGTGCAAATAAAGAGCTTAAAGATTATGTTCTTGATCAAAATGACTATGAATGGCTAGGTAAAGAATACAAAAGAAAATCAAGACTGTATCCAAGGACAATACAGGTAACATCAATAAATGGCAGAAAGATGAAAAAGCCAGTTGATGAAAAACAAGTGATATTTTACAGTGAAAAGTATGATAAAAGGGCTAAAGCAGAACGTGCTGCTACTATTGCTAAGGCTCAAGATATGATATCTAATCCAAGCAAGTATTCACAGGCAACTTCATATGGGGCTTCTGGGTATATTAAAAATATTGAATTTGATAAAGAAACAGGTGAAATACTTAAAACTTCAAAGAAGTTGGAATTGGATTGGGACAAGTTAAGAGAAGATGAGGCACTTGATGGATATTATGTAATTGTAACTAGTGAATACAAAGAATCTGATGACCGAATCATTGAGATGTATAGAGGTTTATGGAAGATTGAGGAATCCTTCCGCGTTACTAAAAGTGATTTAGAAGCTAGACCAGTATATGTCTCAAGAAATGATCACATAGAAGCACATTTTCTTACATGCTTCATAGCATTAGTAATTGCAAGAATCTTAGAAATGAGATTGGGGCATAAGTATAGTATTGGAAGAATACTTGAAAGTCTAAATCGAGCAGAATGCTCACACATAAAGCAAAACTATTATTTATTTGATTTTTATAATGAAGTTTTAAACGATATTGGAGATAAATTCGAAATAGATTTTAACAAGAAAATATTATCTTTAAAAGAAATTAAAAATATTTTAGGACAAGTGAAAATCTAAGGTTTTACACTACAACTTTATGACAAAATCAAACAGCCTGTACCCTAGTATATCCAAGGGTTAGAGGCTGTTTTTTCTTCACTTTTACTGCAAAAGTCAGGTTATATTCAAGTATACCATAATAGTTCATAAAAGCAAGGTATTTTTTATCTATAGTTATATTTTTTTTGGGTAATATGATTATGAGGTGATTGAAATTGGATTACATAAACATTCTGTTAGTAGAAGATGAAAAAAATATTTCAGATGTTATTAAGGCCTATTTAGCTAAGGAAAAATATAATGTCTTTTTCGCTGATAATGGAGAAATGGCTCTGGATTTATTTAATAACAATCATATCCACTTGATTATATTAGACCTTATGATACCAAAGATTTCAGGTGAAGAAGTGTGTAAAAAAATAAGATCTACTTCCGATGTGCCAATTATTATGCTAACTGCTAAAACCCACGAAGAGGACAGAATTGAAGGCTTATCAATCGGAGCTGATGATTATGTATTAAAGCCTTTTAGCCCTAGGGAATTGATCAGCCGAGTAAAAGCATTACTTAGAAGGTCCTACCCTAATTCTAGACCTTCTGCTGAAAAACTTAGTTTTAATAATGGAGACTTGGAAATCGAAGTAGATACAATGATAGTTAGAAAGAATAAGGAAAATATAAATTTCACTACTAATGAATTTAAGATATTACTAGCTTTAGTTTCTAACCTAAATCTAGTGCTTTCACGGGATCAGTTAATAGAATCTGCATTTGGCAATGAATATGAAGGTTTTGATAGAACTATAGACACCCATATAAAGAATATTAGACAAAAGATTGAAAGCAACCCCAAATCACCAGTATATATTCATACAGTATATGGATCTGGATATAAGTTCGGGATAGATAAATAAGTTTCATTTTTGGTGCCAGGCACCAAAAATGAAACTTATTTTATTGAAGTTATTTGATTTTACTTTTTCCAGCCATTACCTCTCATCATACCCATGCCTCTACCTTTACCAAAACCCCTTCCACCACATCCACCTGCCATAAATCCATTTTCATTATGGAATTTTTCCATGTAGGTAAAATGGTCTTCCCATTCTTTTGCTTCTTCTTCACTTATCCTTCCACTTTCAAGTGCATTTTTAATTTGCTCTTTTTGAAACTCACTTCTTTCTTTAAACCATGCTTCTCTATCTTCTATAGTCATATTTGCATTTCTGTTGCTAGGAATTACACTTGGTGTTTTTACTGTATCAGCATATGCAGCCAGAGAACCAACTCCTAAAGTTAATACTAAGGCTCCTACTACTAATGATTTTTTCATAATAGATCTCTCCTTTCATTTCTTAACTCCATTATATATAGAGAATGTGAAGGAAATATGAAGAAAAATAAAACAATATAGAAAATCTTCATAATCACTACAAGATTAACTGTTATAATATAATTATATTAAAATTTACATAAAAATATTGCCAAAAGAACTGCCCCAGGCAATTATTGGAGGAATATATATGAAACTTTCTAAAAAATTAACTCTATATT
>CAZIII010000228.1:0-3402 GCA_964539425.1 uncultured Tissierellaceae bacterium
CATAGACTTAGGGAGAGGCGGAATAGCTGATATATATCAGGATATAGCTTTATGTGTTAGATCATTAAAACATAATTTTGACACAGATGAATATACAGATTTATTTTTTAAACACCTAGGTATAGAACCTAATTGGGAAAAAGTTGATTACTATATTCTTCTAGATGAGTTATTTTAATAAGAAAATCGTGAAGGAGTTTATTACTATGGAGATATGGGATATATTAGATGAAAATGGGAATATAACAGGTAGAACCATTATTAGAGGAGAAGAATTAGCAAAAGATGAATACCATTTGGTAGTTCATATATGGATTATTAATAGCAGTGGAGAAATATTGATTCAAAAAAGACCAGAGCATTTAGAGTTCGCCCCTGGAATATGGGCAACAACGGGAGGATCTGCGACTCAAGGAGAAGATAGTATTACAGCTGCCTGTAGAGAAACAAAAGAAGAATTAGGCATAGAAATTAATATAGACTCTATGTTAGAACCTTTAAGTCATAAACGCAAAAATGACTTTACTGATATTTGGGTTGTGAAACAAGATATTGATCTAGAAGATATCATCTTGCAGAAAGAAGAAGTAGATGATGTTAAATGGGTTAATGCACAAGAGCTAAAACAAATGATAGATGAGGGAAGCTTTTTTAGATATAGTGATGATTATTTTAAGCTACTTTCAAAATGTATACAGATATAATGATTTGGAACATATAACTTAACAATATAAAAACCAAGACAAAAATATAGCTATTGTTTTGGTTTTTACTATTAATATACCTAACTTCATCCAATAAGGGTATAATAAACCCAATACAACTAATTTAAAGGGATGATTCAATTGCTTAATATATCTTTATTAGGATCTGGTGGAGGTATGCCAATGCCGGACAGGTTTCTATCTTCTATACTTATAAACTATAAAGGAAGAAAGATCCTTATAGACTGTGGAGAGGGTACTCAAGTAGCCATGAGAAAAGTGAATAGTGGATTTAAATCCATTGATATAATATGTATAACCCATTGTCATGGAGATCATATATTTGGTTTGCCCGGGCTTCTTTCGACTATTGGGAATAGTGATAGAGCTGAGCCTATTACAATAATTGGACCTGAAGGTATGGCAGATATAATAAAGGGTATGATGGTAGCTCTTCCATATCTTCCTTATGATATACATATAATAGAAAGTCCTGAATCTTCATTAGGAATTAACATTACATCAGGCATATTGGAGGTAAAAGAGGTGGAGGATTTTTCTAATCATGATATCATAATGGATACATTAGAACTGGATCATTCAGCACCTTGTCTAGGGTATAGTTTCTATCTACAAAGAAAGCCTAAGTTTTATCCGGAAAAGGCAGCATTAAATAAGGTACCAAAGGAAATATGGGGAAAACTACAAGATGGTGAGATTGTAACTCATGAAAATAAGAGATATGAACCTAATATGGTATTAGGGGAAGAACGAAGAGGTATAAAACTTAGCTATATAACTGATACAAGACCAATAGATGCAATACCAAGCTTTATTAATGAAAGTGATTTATTTATATGTGAAGGAACTTATGGTGCTAATGAAGATCTAGAAAAAGCTATAAAAAATAAGCATATGACTTTTGCAGAGGCTGCAGACTTGGCATATAAGGGAGAAGTACAGGAATTATTACTCACTCATTTTAGTACAGCAATGGATGAGCCAAAATTATATAGTGACAATGCAAAGGACATATTTATAAATACTATAATAGGATATGATGGACTTAGCAAGACCTTGGCTTTTAGGTGACCTAATGTACTATTACTATGGAAAAATTGGCTCCAACGATATATAATAGGATATAAATAGAAATTGGAGGGAATCAAATGAGAAAAATAATTTTATTTGGAAGTAAACATTGCCCAGATTGTGGACCAGCGAAAGAGTATCTTTCTAATCATGATATTAAGTTTGCATATTTAGATATTAGTGAGAACATGTTTAATTTAAAGACGTTTCTAAAGTATAGAGATAACTATGATGAGTTTAAAGAAGTTAAGGAAGCAGGAATAGTAGGAATCCCTTGTATAGTTATAAATAGTGGTGAGCAAATTATTTTTGATTATAATGAATTTGAAATATAAAAAGGTTGATGTTTTACAGAGGCCACTGAAAAAGTTCTTTTTCCAGTGGCCTCTAAAATTTTCTAATTTCTAAGCAATTACATAATCAGGTAAACAATTATACCAGTGAACATAGGTATCTCCATTTAAAGTGATTCTATCAGAATAAGGAAACATTTCAGTCCAAAGCTTATCATAGCCTTTTTCATATCTCCAATCAAATTTATTAAATCGTCTAAATAGAACTACTTTACCATCAGTATTAATATAATTTTCAACAATTTCACCATGACTATTGAAATATACTTGCCTAATGGTATCATATTCTTTGTTTCCAATCTTAACTAGATATCTACCGATGATATCAGAATTATGAATATCTGTCTTATCCTTATATAGTTCATAATAGAAATGGAAAGTCTGCTTGACATATATATTTAAGCAGTATATACTAAAGGTAAAGCAAGCTTTACAATTGGAGGTGGTATTAATATATGAAAAACCGATTGGAGGAGATTAGGAAATCACAGGGACTTAATCAAGAAGAATTAGCAGAAATACTTGGAGTTTCTAGACAAACTATTAGCTCTTTGGAAAATGGAAGATATAATCCCTCGATTCTATTATCCTTTAAAATAGCAAGATATTTTAAAATGAGTATTGAAGATATTTTTATTTATGAGGAGGATGAGAATGGAAAATAAATTAAAATGGAATAGATTAAAAGAGTTTATTTTAGGTTTTCTAGGTATGCTAATGGGTTCGGTAATATATGATTTATTAGGATATACTAATAGTACTTCAAGAGTTTTCTTTGGAATAGTCTTTTCTATTATTATTCGTGGATTATTTGATCTTTACAGAAGTTTTAGAAATCCTGAGATGATAGAAAAAGAAAAACAATTACAGAAGGATGAAAGAAATATTTTTATTAAATATAAGGCAGGTTATATTAGTTTTAACATGACATTCTTTGCTTTAGCAATATTATGGATTGTTGCCATATTAAAGGAAAATGATTTGATTACCTATTTAATAAGTGGTGTACTAATTTATATGGTGGCAGTAATGGAAATAGGTAGATATTATTTAAATAAGAAGATATAAGGTATATAAATATTAAATTTAAAAATAAAGAAATAGCTAAGGCTAAAAAGAAGGATTTTAATCCTTCCTTTTAGCCTCTTAATCTTTCTTGCTACCCCTACTAATTAATTACGCGATCAGGTAAACAATTATAACAGCGAACATAGATATCTCCGGTTAACCATCTTATAGAATACTATTAAGTA
>CAZIII010000229.1:0-3392 GCA_964539425.1 uncultured Tissierellaceae bacterium
ATCAATATAAGCCATATTACGACCCAGGTTACAGGACTTTTTAATCTTTTCTTTAAATCATTAAGTATTAGACTCTTCACAAAAACACCCCTCGAATAAAAATAAATCCATGCTAATGCTTTTTCTATTTAATTTCTCTTCTAAAAGACTATCTTCAACAAAACTATCAAAATCATACATACTTTTAGATAAATAATTATATAGATCCTGCTCAATCATTACATTCTCGTTTCTATTAACATCATAAAAATAATAATTCTTTGGTGTATTAAATAAGTGAATAAATGGTTTCATGTAGACCCTCCCCCCGACACTTAATCCTCTAGTATTTTTTATATAATTAAATTTATTAACATCACTCTACCATATTTATCCAATAATTTGTTAATGATTGTACGAATAGTATGAAATCTTGTATGAATGGTAAAAATAAAAAGTTAGACTAATTAAAGCCTAACTTTTCATCTGATTTGAAGCGTTATATTTAATTTAAATATCCCATTATTCCATTCATAATTTAAGATTCCATTATATTTTTTTACTATAGCTTGTATACTTTTAATTCCAAGTCCATGGTTATTTTTGTTCTCTTTTGTAGTCTCTAGATTTCCATGTTCATTTATTGGATTAACTGATACTGGATTAGATACTTCTATACACAAATAATCTTTATAAGTATTAATGTTTACATCCACATACCTTTTTGAAATATCTACTATTTTTTCATTTGCTTCAATTCCATTATCTAAAACATTTCCTAAAACAACGCATAAGTCCAATGGGTTTATGTTCATATCACTAGAAATACTTGCTTTTATATCTATATTAATATTTTTCTTTTTTCCTTCTGATTTTTTTTGGTTCAATATAGAGTCTAGTATATCATTCCCGGTTTTAATCCAAGTGTAAGTTTCAATTACTTCATCTCTTAAGGTATTTATGTAATCCTTGGCAGATTTAATTTTTTTTTGTTCTAACAACTTTTCTATGCAAATTATATGATTCTTAAAATCATGATGCAATTTCCTAATTTCTTCATATGTTTTTTCTTTTTCTTCTATTTCTTTTATAAGCATCTCATTCTTTATTTCTACTATTTTGTAATTACTTCGTTCTTTGTAAACTTCATTAAGTTTTATAAATATATAATAGGTAATTGCAACAATTAATAGAGATCCAATACTAACTAAGATCGTTAGATATTGAATTTCTAAATTTAATTCATTTAAGATAACACCTATATTGAATATTGCTAATAAATTTATTCCAGATATGAAGTATACCAATAATATCCAATACCAATAATATTTAGGTATATTTGTATCCTTTTCTTTAGAGTTATTTTTTATAATTCTTAAGGAAATAAATAATAATAGTTTTGATATTTGAGACATTAGTATACTGCCCCATGTTTGGTTTAGGACAGTACTTTGAATATCTTTGCCAATCACTTTACTTAATATGTTTACTGTCACTATGTCTGCAAATATTAAAAAGAAGTAAAATACAGATAATGAATATATTTTCTGTGTGATATTTCCATTAAACAATCTACTTATTGTATAAAAAAATATGAGAAATATAATGATAATTCGCCCTGTGGGGTATATGTTAATTTGAGTTAAAAAATATATAAAGATGGATAATATAGTAATAGATGAATAATATAAGCTATTCTTTGTCTCTTTTTTTCTATTTAGCATATGCTTTGAAAAATCAAATAATAGTATTACCTCAAGCAAACATAGTAAATATTTATATAATCCCCATAGTATAGCTTGTCCCATCACTATCCCCTCCTAGCTGCCCTGATGAAAGCTTTCTTTACTTCCTCTACTCTATATCTACTTACAGGCAACATCTCTTCAGTATCTAATGAAATATGTAAATTACCAATGCTTTTTATATAATTTTGATTTACTATACATCCTCTATGTATGGCTACAAATTCTTTAGATAAAAATATATCTTCAATATCTTTAAACCTTCTGATATTAGTTTTATATTTACCATTAAAAGTACTAATAAAAACAACTCTATCAGCAAATTCAAAATATAGTATATCTCTAATACACAGCCCTATCTCTCCTACTGTAGTTTGAAATATATGCTTTACATCCATTAAACTATTCATTGCACTTTTTAATGCTTCTATTAGCTCAATATCAATATGAAGTTTCCTAATAAATCTAAAGGTATTGTATCTGAATGTCTGATATACTTTATCTTCCATGGAAGTTAGAAATATTAATATAATATCTTTATCTTTTTCTCTAATGATCTCAGCTATTTCCATGCCATCCATATTAGGCATATTTATGTCTAGGAATATAATATTAAATTCATTAGTTTTTTGTTCATAACTCTCTAACAATTCTACTCCACTTGCGTATTTATGAACTCTTAAATTTTCTTCTTCATTCTTTAAAATTTCAATTATTTTATATTCTATATAGTCTAAAAAATATTTTTCATCATCACAAATAGCAATGTTCACCATATGTATCACTCCATATCAGAAATATTTTTAGGTAATTGTTTAATTAATATAATTTTATCATAATAAAATCAACCTTTTTGAAATTTCGCTCCCCAAATTTTGATATTTTTCGACATTTTTATATGTGATTGTTGAAAAATGAATTTTTCTCTATAATATTGGAATACTAAAATTAGCAAATTATAGGAGGTATTATTATGAGAATTCCAACACATATAGGTATTATTCCCGATGGAAATAGGCGTTGGGCTATGGATAATGGTATGACTAAGGAAAAGGGCTATAATGCAGGATTAAATCCTGGATTAGAGTTGTTTAAACTTTGTGAGAAAGTAGGAGTTAAAGAAATAACATACTATGGGTTTACTGTAGATAATACCAAGAGACCTAAGTTTCAAAGATTAGCATTTACAAAGGCCTGCATTGATGCTGTTAAATTACTCTCTCAAGAAAATGCTGATTTATTAGTACTAGGTAATACAGAATCTACAATGTTCCCTAAGGAACTCATTCCTTTTGCCCTTAGGAGACAAAGATTTGGTACTGGTGGAGTAAAAGTTAACTTTTTAGTTAATTATGGCTGGGAATGGGATTTAAAAGATGAATTAAGGAAAGAGAACAAGTTAAACCAATTTGATGCCATAAAATCTCGTGATATATCTAGGGTGGATTTGATAGTTAGATGGGGTGGCAGGAGAAGGCTTAGTGGATTCTTGCCCTTACAATCAGTATACTCCGATTTTTATATAATTGAAGACTATTGGCCTGAATTTTGTCCCGAACATTTTTACAAAGCATTGAATTGGTATAATGATCAAGATATTACTTTAGGTGGATAGAAATTTGCTTGCTTGTTGAAAATATGGGTATAAAATGATAGAATAAATATGCT
>CAZIII010000230.1:0-3383 GCA_964539425.1 uncultured Tissierellaceae bacterium
TGGTAGTGGAAAGAAATATAAGAAATGCTGCGGTAAGGAGTGATTAAATGGAGGACATATATTTAGACAAGGAAAAGCTAAATGAAATAAGAGTTATGGTTGAAGAATTGGGTGTTTCACTTTGACGTAGAAGGTCTTAGGGAAGATGTGGTTGATTTTGAAAAGCAATCCTATGATGAGGATTTTTGGAAAGACGTAGACAAGGCACAAAAAATTATGCAGGAAACCAAAGCTCTGAAAAATCAAATCAAAGAGTATGATGATTTAATTAGTTCCATAGAAGATTTGGAAACTTTAATGGATTTAGTATTAGAAGAAGAAGCCTATGATATGTATAAGGAAATAGAGGAAGGGCTTAAAAAGCTGGAGATTGAAGCTGATGATTTTAAGCTAAGTACACTGCTATCTGGAGAGTTTGACAAGAGCAATGCCATTCTCTCCATCCATTCAGGTGCAGGAGGTCTGGAGGCACAGGACTGGGCTGAAATGCTCCTTAGACTATATAGAAGATGGTCAGACCAAAGAGGATTTCAAGTTGAAACTTTGGATTTAATATCTGATACTGAAGGTGGAATAAAAGCTGTAACATTATTAATAAAAGGATATAATGCCTACGGGTATTTGAAGTCAGAAAAAGGTGTCCACAGACTTGTTCGTATTTCACCCTTTGATTCTGCAGGGAAAAGACATACTTCCTTTGCTAGTATAGATGTATATCCTGAACTAGATGATAATGTAAATATAGAAATAAATCCATCAGACCTAAAGGTAGATACCTATAGATCTGGAGGGGCTGGAGGTCAACATGTAAACACCACTGATTCAGCTGTGAGGATTACACATATTCCTACAGGAGTAGTGGTTCAATGTCAAAATGAAAGATCTCAGATTAGCAATAGACAAACTGCTATGAATATGTTAAAGGCAAAATTAGTTCAAATAAAGGAAGAAGAGCAAAAAGAGAAGATTGAGGATTTGCAAGGCAGCTATAGTCAAATAGGCTGGGGGTCCCAAATTAGATCTTATGTTTTTCATCCATATAGCATGGTGAAGGATCATAGAACCAATGCTGAAGTAGGAGATGTATATGGGGTAATGGATGGGGACATAGACATATTTATAAACGAATACCTAAAACAAAAAGCCCTTTCATAATTTGAAGGGCTTTTTTTTAGGCAGAGAAATATATAAGTTATTTAAATTAATCGGAGGGAAGATGAAATGGATATTTTAAAAGTACTTACAGAGGAATTTAAGCTAAAACCATCTCAAGTAAAAAGCACTGTAGCTCTACTGGATGAGGGTAATACCATCCCATTTATAGCTAGATATAGGAAGGAACAAACTGGAGAATTACAGGATATTGTTATCAGGGATTTATCCAATAGGCTTACCTACCTTAGAAATCTAGATGCTAGAAAAGAAGAGGTTATTAGGCTAATAGAGGAGCAGGGAAAACTTACAGATGAGCTAAAAAAGGAAATAATGGAATCTGAAACCCTTCAAAGAATTGATGACCTATATAGACCATTCAGACCTAAGAGGAGAACTAGAGCAACTATTGCAAAGGAAAAGGGCTTAGAGCCTTTAGCTGAGGCTATATTAAATCAGTCTATGAACAAAGAAGAATTTAACAAATTTATCCTTAGTTTTATAGATGAGGAAAAAGGCGTAAATAATGATGAAGAAGCCCTTGGAGGAGCAATGGATATAATTGCTGAAATTGTATCTGATGACCCGGACAATAGGGATATGGTCAGAAGACTTGTTTATAATAAGGGTATTATGACTGTGGTTGCTGTGGACAAAGAGGAAAAAACAGTTTATGAGATGTACTATGATTATAAGGAGCCAATAAAGGCCATTGCAAATCATAGGGTATTAGCCATAAATCGTGGAGAAAAGGATAAGAAATTAAAGGTATCCTTTGATATAGTAGCAGAAGAAATCATAAATAGATTAGGAATTAGATTAATAAAAGATAAAAATCATTTTACTGGATTATATCTTGAGAAAGCAGTGGAAGATAGCTATAAAAGACTTTTATTCCCTTCAATTGATAGAGAAATAAGGAATAGCTTAACAGAAAGAGCAGAGGAAGAAGCAATTAAGGTTTTTGCTATTAACCTAAATCCATTGCTTATGCAGCCACCTATTAAAGGTAAAAATGTAATGGCAATAGACCCTGGATTTAGAACGGGTTGCAAGGTAGCTGTCGTTGATGAAACAGGAAAGGTCCTAGATTATACAACAGTATATCCAACAGAACCTCAAAAAAAGGTGGAAGAAACAAAGGTTAAATTAAAGGAATTTATAAATAAATATGATGTAGATATAATTTCTATTGGAAATGGTACTGCATCTAGGGAAACTGAAATGGTAGTAGCTGAAATGATAAAGGAAATAGATAAGAATGTTTCCTATATAATTGTAAGTGAGTCTGGGGCATCTATTTATTCTGCATCAGAAGTGGGAATAAAGGAATTTCCAGACCTAGATGTTACAATAAGAGGAGCTGTATCAATTGGAAGAAGGCTTCAGGACCCTATGGCAGAGCTTGTAAAGATTGAACCAAGACACATAGGTGTAGGCCAATACCAGCATGATTTAAACCAAGGGAAACTTGATGAAGCCCTTACAGGGGTAGTAGAGGATTGTGTAAATACTGTGGGGGTAGATTTAAATACTGCATCACCTTCACTATTAAAATATGTATCAGGAATATCTACAAGAGTGGCAAATAGCTTAGTCAGTGCTAGGGAAGAAAAGGGAAAATTTGCAAATAGGAAAGAACTCCTTAAGGTAAAGGGTCTTGGAGAAAAGACTTATATCCAATGTGCAGGATTCTTGCGTATACCTGGTGGAAATAATCCTTTAGATAATACTGGAGTTCATCCCGAGTCCTATGCAGTAGCAGAAAAACTATTGAAAATGGATTATACTACAATGGATATAGCGAAAATATCAGAAGAATTAAATGTAGGTATTCCAACATTACAGGATATAATCAAAGAGCTTGAGAAGCCAGGACGAGATCCAAGAGATGAGATATCAAAGCCTATTTTAAGACAAGATGTACTTAAGATAGAGGACTTACAGCCAGAGATGGTATTAAATGGTACTATAAGAAATGTAGTAGACTTTGGTGCCTTTGTAGATATAGGTGTTAAGGAAGATGGATTAGTGCATATATCACATCTTTCAGATAAATTTGTAAAACATCCTAAGGATGTAGTTAAAGTTGGGGATATTGTTAAGGTAAAAATATTGGAAGTAAATATGGAAAAAGGTAGAATCTCTTTAACTATGAAGGGACTTTAAATAATTAGTTGATGAATTACAAGATAATGTATATAATATTGTTTAGAGTAGCGAAATAAAAG
>CAZIII010000231.1:0-3381 GCA_964539425.1 uncultured Tissierellaceae bacterium
TGGACATTTATAAAATTTATGAGTTTTTAATTCTTTCGTGTGTTTTTGAGTCTTTTTAAACCATGAATATACAGGACTAATAAGTATTGAAAATTTATAATTTTCCATTCTGCGCTTGGAAATATCTTTTGAAAACATCCTAAAAATACTGACACCCAGTGGAACATACCCTATAAATGATATTAATGGGATCTTTGTTAATTGACCTATAGATGTTAGTAATAACGATAATACAAGTAGGACCATGGAAAGTTGATCACCACCATACCTTCCACTCATAAACTTCTTTAACCATTTCATCTGCATTGCTCCTCGTTAATATTTTCTTATTATTTTACTATTAATATCCACATTTATCAAGTTGAGTAATTCCTATCTTAAGAGATACTCTACAAATTTTTCTGATGAAGGGGAAAGGGAAACTCCTTTTAATGTGCAAATCCCTATACTTCTCTTTGGTATCTTATCTTTTAATTTAATTTCATATAAAATATTATTTTTTAAATAATCCTGTGAAAATTCTTTTACAACACAGGCAATTCCCAAGTCTATTTTTGCAAATTCTAAAAGCAAGTCGTGGGAACCTAGTTCAATTTCTGGATTTATTTTTACTCCCTTTGAAAGTAAAAATCCTTCTACATATTGTCTGGATCTAGATCTGCTATCAAGAAATATTAAAGGATACTTTACAAGGTCTTCATAGGTCATAGGATTTAGTACTAAGTCCTTATACTTTTCTCCCCCTACAAAAATATCCTCTATATCTTTGCAGGATTTTATTTCTAATGAATTATCATTTATTGGAAGATTGCATATTGCTATATCTATTTCACCAGATTTAATCAAATTGCAAAGTTCCATAGTGGTTCTGTTTATTATTTTAAGCTTAATATTGTTATAGGATTTATGAAACTCTTCTAAATATTGTATTAGATAATATCTAGAAATAGTATCTCCTACACCTATTTTTAGTTCTCCTCTACTAAGATCCTTAGAAGCCCTTAGCTTTTCTTCGCCTCTATTGATTAAACTAATAGCTGAGTTGGTATACTCATAGAGTATTTTACCTTCATCTGTTAAGACTACGCCCCTTGGAGTACGGGTGAAAAGCCTAACATTTAATTCATCTTCCAGTTGCATTATGGCTTGGCTAACTGCTGGCTGAGTCATGTATAGCTCTTTTGCAGCCTTTGAAAAGTTTTTCTGCTTTGCAACCTTATTAAAAATCTTATACAAATCTAATCTAATAGACATATAACCACTCCTTATATCCATTATATCATATATTTATTTTACTTATACCATAATATATTGTATATTTTTAGTGTAAGATATAATTTAGAAAGGGGCGTTGGAAATGGAAAGAGTAGTTGGAACTGTTGTCAGAGGACTAAGAGCACCTATTATCAAAGAGGGGGATAATATAATAGATATTGTTGTTGACTGTGTTATAAATACTTCTAAGGTAGAAGGATTCTCCATCGAAGATAAAGACATAGTAACCTTAACTGAATCCATCGTAGCACGTGCTCAAGGAAATTATGCTGATATTGATGCAGTTGCAAAGGATGTTAAAGCAAAATTTGAAGACAAGACCATAGGATTAGTATTTCCTATACTAAGCCGTAATCGTTTTGGAATTATTTTAAGAGGTATCGCTAAGGGAGCAAGTAAAATAGTCTTGATGCTAAGCTATCCTTCTGATGAAGTGGGAAATCCTTTAGTAGATATGGAAGAATTAGATACAAAGGGCATCAACCCTTGGGCTGATGTATTAACAGAAAAAGAATTTAGGGAAGCCTTTGGATATAATAAGCACCCTTTTACTGGAGTGGATTACATTGAATACTATAAATCCATCGTTTCAGAATATGATATAGAATGTGAGATAATATTCTCAAATAATCCTAAAACCATATTAAATTATACTAAGAATGTAATTGCTTGCGATATACACTCAAGATTTAGAACTAAAAGAATACTTAAAGAAAATGGCGGAGAAACTATCTATGGACTTGATGAAATTCTTTCTTCTTCTATAGATGGCAGTGGATATAATGAAGAATATGGCTTACTTGGATCAAATAAGTCAACAGAAAATGCAATAAAGCTATTTCCTAGGGATTGCCAACCTGTAGTAGAAAAAATACAAGAATCTATTAAGGAAAAAACAGGAAAAACTGTTGAGGTAATGGTCTATGGTGATGGTGCCTTTAAAGACCCTGTAGGTAAGATCTGGGAATTAGCAGACCCTGTAGTTTCTCCTGGATATACATCTGGACTTGTGGGAACACCTTCGGAAGTAAAATTAAAATACCTTGCAGATAATGAATTTGCAGATTTAAAAGGTGAAGAGTTAAAATTAGCTATATCAAAATATATAGAAAATAAAGATGCTTCTCTTGTAGGAAGCATGGCTTCTCAAGGAACTACCCCAAGAAGGCTTACTGACCTAATAGGCTCACTTTCAGATTTAACTTCTGGTAGTGGCGATAAGGGAACACCTATTGTTTATATTAAGGGATATTTTGATAATTATACGAAGTAAATCTTAATTTTGTTTATAAAAATAATATAAATCAATCGAGTGGGGAAAAATAAGTTTTCCTCCTGGTAGAAGGGTTGCGAAATTCGCAACCCAGACCCCCACAGAACCAGGCGTGCAGTTTTCCCGCACCTGACTCTTCGAAAATTGATTTACAGCATTGCGTATGATTTCATTTTATCGAATGGAATTGAAAGCTTTGGTCGCAACAACGGAAACTTTTCTTTAACTTTACTATAATTATCCCAGTTAATTTCACCTTTCCAACTTCGGTTACTTAGAACTTTCTTAAAATAACTTTCAACCTTTTTGTACAATTTGAACAAAGAAATAATGCTGCCACATATTCCATAGTAGTTATAATGTCCCCTGAGAAGAGAATTCTTCATCTACCATAGAACTCAAAACTTGTACTATTGCCTGTTGTATTATCCTATCCATGACTGTTGGTATTCCTAACCTTCTGGCACCACCATCAGGTTTTGGAATTTCTACTCTTAAAACTGGTTGTGGTTTGTAATGTCTTTCTTCTATCTCGACTTTAATTCTTTTCCAATTTGCTCTGATGTATCCATCAGTTTCATCAATAGTTATTCCATCAACTCCGCTTGTTCCTTTATTTGAACATACACTTTTAAGGGCTTGATACATATTTTGCCGGTCAAGAATTTTGTCTAATAAAATTGTCATAATGTGTATTCTACTCCTTTTCACTTGCTTAGAAACATCTTATTTTTGTGACATTGGGTTCCTTTTACGTTTTCACCTGTGTCGATCAGATTATCCAAGCTACATCCATTTTGTATTGTGCTCTTTAATTGTTCAGTCCTTCACTA
>CAZIII010000232.1:0-1943 GCA_964539425.1 uncultured Tissierellaceae bacterium
CATATTCATTATGCTATCAATTAAATTATGATAAAACTATCTCAGCGTCTACTAAATCTTGTAAATAACTATCATGGGATATTAATATTATTATAGTATCCCTAGCATTTTTTATATCTTTAATTGTACTATATATTGTATTTATAGTATCTACATCAATATTAGCTGTTATCTCATCTAATATTAAAAGTTCAGATTTTTTGCTAAGAGCCAGGGCAAGAAGCAATTTTCTTCTTTCTCCGCCAGAAAAATTATCAGCTTTCATGTTTATTTCACTGTCTATTCCCTTTTTTCCTTCTAGGGCTAAGTCTCCTAAATTTACCTGCCTTAGAATTCTTTCTATTTCTTCATCTTTAATATCTTTATTATATAAGGTGAAACTTTCCTTTATGGTTTTGCCTAAGATTTCTGCATCTTGCAAAACATAGGATGTCTTCATATAGTAGGATTTTAAATCAACTTCTTTTAAATCCCTTCCATTTATGGCAATCCTACCCTTATCTAACCCATACAAGCCTAGCAGAAGATCTACTAAGGTGGATTTACCAGCGCCATTGACGCCCTTTATACATACTAGGTTACCTTTCTTTATATTGAAACTTAGGTTATTAAATAATTCTCTTCCCTCGTCATATTTAAATCCTATTTTTTCCGCACTTATGGTTTCTATTTTATCTATTTCATATTTTTTCACATTTTCCTCATCTCTAGTTACCATTTCCATCACTTTTCTATATTCGTCATTTTTTTGTGCAAGTTTAAGGTTTGTGGCTGCTACAGAAGAAAAAAATGCATTTATCATTGGCAAATAAGATAGAATAAGGACTATATCTCCAATACTCATTTTGTCATTAATAATCATATGGGAAGAATATATGAAGGAGATGGCTAACACTAGGGGCCCTATAAAAGAATTTGTCCAGCTACTGGTTAGTATGTCATAAACAAATACATCCTTCCATACACCTATTAGATCCCTATGTTCTTCTTGCAACTTATTCTCCTGAAATTCCTCTAAACTGTTCACCTTTATAAGCTTTGCCTTGTAGATACTTTCATTTACTATGTTTAAACGTCTAGTATTATTAGAAAATATTTTTTTTGATATTTCTTTAACAGAATTAAACATTTTTTTGCTTGGAAATATTATAATTGGTATAGCCACTAATTGTATCATAAATATTACAGGGCTTATTGAATATAAATAAAACAATAAAATTAGCGTTACTATGGCATTGGCTATAAGTTTTGGTCCCTCTACTAAATAATATGAATATAATTGCGTTACATCACTTTTATATAGGTTTATAAGTTCACCTGGGTCTTTCTTTGTAAAACTTATTAGGGGTTCTTTTAAAATGTTACGAAAAACCTTAAGATTTATATTAAGGGCATTCTTCCATATCATCCCATTAATCCATCTAAAATAAGCCACATCTATAAATGTAATTATGGCAGGTAAAAGGGCAAATATTATTATTAAATAAATTACCTGATTTATGTTAGCAGATGGAATGGCCTCATCTATTATGTATTTCATTATGCTAGGCGGCAAGAGTATTAGTAACTTAATAAATAAATAAACCATAATAGATGTAAAAAATATACCTTTTATTTCCCTGGGTATTGCAAGTTTTTCTTTTTTCATTTCTACCACCTATTACTTATAATTTCTAACTTTTTCATTTCCCCAATAAAGTTTTCTATATCATTTTTAATTTGAAGGTGCATCTCGATTGGATATCTTGAGCAAAAAATTGATATTATCTCCGAACAATTTTTACCCTCTAGTATCATATAGAAGATATCTCTTGATATTGAGTCAAGTTGTAGCATCTTCCCTTTATATATATCTTTGATATAAAGCACATTCTTAAATTCTAACCAAGATAGTTTAGTGGATATTAGCATATAAATTTCTCTCCTTTTAATTTCATATATTT
>CAZIII010000232.1:2043-3365 GCA_964539425.1 uncultured Tissierellaceae bacterium
TTATTCATTTTTATCTATCCCCTTTACTTTTCTCAAATAATATAATAAACTAAATTATGTCAGTAATCAACGGTCATTCGTTACCGTTTTCGTTAATCTTTTTCTACTTGTTGATATTGCTGTCTTTAGGGGGTATTGATTTGTTATATAATTATGAATTATTTGGTGAAAAACTAAAAAACATAAGAAAAAATCTTGGTTTAACTCAAAAAGATTTAGCTATTGCTGCCAATGTTGAGGATAAAACAATTAGAAGAGTTGAAAATTCAAATGGCCTTCCTCGATTAGATACCCTAGAGTTACTATCTCCAGCTTACAAAGTTGATTTAATTTCTCTACTTCTTGAATGTCGTCTTGATGATTATTCAATCTTTGAAGATTTAAAAAACAAAATTGAATCTAAAATAGATAATATTGAACAAGATAATTTAATTATTGAGATTAATATGTTAGGTAAGCTTTTGTCTTCTGTAAAAAATAAGTATTATAGGGATTTAATTAATCAACTCCTTTTATTTACTGAAGCTTCTATTAGGTACAAACATGATGATAATGATCTAGCAATAGATAAATATATTGAATCTTTGAAGGTAACTTTACCAACATTTGAGTTAGATAAGTATCTTTCTTTTACATATTCTTCTTTTGAAATAAGAATATTAATGAATATAGCTTTTGTTCTAAATAAGTTTGGTAATAGAGAAAAGTATTTGGAAATATTGGAGTTTTGTATAGATTTGTGTGATGAATCAGATAAAATATATCCTAAGTTATGCCATAATTTAGCGGGTGCCTATAGGAGAAATAAAGCCTATCAAAAATCCTTAGAATTATCTAATATGGGTATTAAATCTTGCCAGAAAAATAGAACTTATAATGGTTTGCCAATTTTATATTATGGAAAATCTTTAGCTGAATATTATCTTGGGAAATCTGAACATTTAAAATCCTTCAATCTATCTATATCATTATGTGAAACCTTTGGACAAGATAATTTAAGACAAGCTATTATCGATAATTGTAAAGAAATATTAGATATTAATTTAGCGGATTAAAAAAATCCAGTCAGGATTATATCTTATATTCCTGACTGGCTTCTATACCTTGGTCTACTATTCATTTATGCACTCAACCTTTGTTCCATTCAGAAAACTTACAATTATTTTCTCATCTTCAAAAATCATCATATTCTCAATCATCTTAAAATATAAATTTATATCAAAATCTTCTATCTTTTCTCCACTTTCTATAATGTTAATAAATTCTTTAGCCTTATATCTCTTAAGTTCATTTCCATCTTCAGCATTCCATTTCTTTATAAA
>CAZIII010000233.1:0-2045 GCA_964539425.1 uncultured Tissierellaceae bacterium
GAGAAATAACTGGATTAGGATTAAAAGAAGCTAAAGAAGTAGTAGACAATGCTCCGAAAGCAATTAAAGAAGGAGCTTCAAAACAAGAAGCTGATGATATAAAAGCTAAGTTAGAAGAAGCAGGAGCACAAGTAGAAGTAAAATAATTATCTTTCAATAAAAAGGCTTTCAAGAGTTAGAAGGCCTTTTTATTTTCCCAAAATGTGTAAAAGAATACTTGACATAGATAGTCCATTATGGTAACATAATTAAATGCATAATAGGATAATTATTGCCAAAATGTATATTTTTTTACTATTATGGCAATATTAAAATATATTTGTTTTGAAAGTTTTACCAAAAGCATTTTATGCTTTTGGATATTTTAGTTTAATAAGGGGTGAATTGTTGATGGTACATCCTGTGACCTACGGAAAGCGCGTTAGGATGAGTTACTCACGCATTGATGAAGTACTTGATTTGCCTGATTTAATCGAGGTACAGAAAACATCTTATCAATGGTTTTTAAAAGAAGGTCTTCATGAGGTATTTGAGGATATATCTCCTATTCAAGACTATACTGGAAATCTAATATTAGAGTTTGTTGATTATCATCTGTCTGATGATATAAAGTATAGTGAAGAAGATGCAAGGGAGAGAGATGCAAATTATTCTGTGCCACTAAAGGTGAAGGTTAGACTTATAAACAAAGAAACTGGAGAAGTTAAGGAACAAGAAGTGTTTATGGGTGACTTGCCTTTAATGACAGAAAACGGTACTTTTATT
This sequence comes from uncultured Tissierellaceae bacterium, assembly GCA_964539425.1. Classification (GTDB taxonomy): domain Bacteria; phylum Bacillota; class Clostridia; order Tissierellales; family Tissierellaceae; genus JAVKTS01. The sequence goes on from CAZIII010000233.1 coordinate 766, forward strand.
ATCAATGGAGCTGAGAGGGTTGTGGTGAGCCAGTTGGTAAGATCACCTGGAGTTTATTTTGTTGAAGAAATAGACAAAACAGGTAAGAGATTATATTCCTCTACTTTAATACCTAATAGGGGTGCATGGTTAGAATACGAATCTGATTCTAATGATATAGTCTATGTTAGAGTAGATAGGACAAGAAAGGTTCCAATAACTACTTTGATGAGGGCTTTGGGTATCCAAAGCAATTCTGAGATTGTAGAAATCCTTGGTGAGTCAGAACAAATATTAGGTACTTTGGAAAAGGATAGTACTACTGATCAGGAAGAGGCACTTATAGAAATATATAAGAAGCTTCGACCAGGAGAGCCACCTACAATAGATAGTGCAAGAACTTTAATTATGAACTTGTTTTTTGACTCGAGAAGATATGATTTAGCTAAAGTCGGAAGATACAAATTTAATAAAAAGCTAGCCCTATATAATAGGATATATGATAGAAAGGCAGCTAATGATATCTTCGATCTTGAAACAGGTGAAATTTTAGTATCTCAAGGCGAAAAAATTTCTAGAGATAAGGCTATAGAAATTGAGAATAGTGGTATAAATGTTGTAGATATATTGTTAGATGATGGAACTAAAGTAAGGGTACTAGGAAATAAATTTGTAAGCGTTAAGGCTTTTGATTTGCCATTTTCATTAGATGACATTGGTCTAAAAGAAAAGGTTTATTATCCTTTATTTAAAGAGTTAATAGAGACCTATGAAGATGCCGAAGAATTAAAAGAAGCAATAAAAGATAGAATTAAAGAATTATCTCCAAAACATATAACCGTTGATGATATTGTAGCAAGTATAAACTATGAATTAAACTTATTTCATGGTATAGGAAATGTTGATGATATTGATCATTTGGGAAATAGAAGACTTAGATCTGTTGGAGAATTATTACAAAACCAATTTAGGATAGGTTTAGCTCGTATGGAAAGAGTAGTCAGAGAAAGAATGACTATACAGGACATTGATGTAGCTACACCTCAAGATTTAATTAACATAAGACCTGTTGTTGCTTCTATTAAAGAATTCTTTGGTAGTAGCCAGTTGTCTCAGTTCATGGATCAAACAAATCCATTGGCAGAGTTAACACATAAAAGAAAAATGTCTGCATTAGGACCTGGTGGACTAAGTCGAGATAGAGCAGGATTCGAAGTAAGGGACGTACACAATTCCCACTATGGCAGAATGTGCCCTATAGAGACCCCAGAGGGACCTAATATAGGACTTATAACATCTTT
>CAZIII010000233.1:2055-3339 GCA_964539425.1 uncultured Tissierellaceae bacterium
TTAAAAATATTACAATTAATAGACCCTAATATAACAATAAACGAATATGGTTTTTTAGAAGCACCATATAGAAAAGTTAAAAAAGGTACTGGAAAAGTTACTGGAGAAATTGATTATCTAACTGCTGATGTAGAAGATGAGTTTATCATTGCACAATCTAATGAAAGATTAACAGCTGATGGGGAGTTCGTAAACAAAAGAGTTGTAGCAAGGGGTAAACGAGGAATTGTAGATATATTCCCTATTGACCAAATTGATTATATGGATGTTTCACCAAAACAAATTGTTTCTGTTGGTACTGCCATGATTCCTTTCTTAGAGAATGATGATGCCAATAGAGCACTGATGGGTGCAAACATGCAGAGGCAGGCTGTACCATTATTAAAGACTGAATCCCCAATTATAGGGACAGGGATTGAACATAAAGCAGCAAAGGATTCTGGTTCTGTAGTTATATCTCAGAATGCAGGAATTGTTGAAAAGGTTAGTTCATCTGAAATAGTAATTAGAAAAGATAGCGATAATCAATTAGATAGATATAGATTATTAAAGTTTAAACGCTCGAATCAGGGAACTACTATTAATCAAAGACCTATAGTAATGAAGGGCGAAAGAGTACAAGAAAATCAAATAATAGCTGATGGTCCGAGTACCAATCTTGGAGAGATTGCATTGGGTAAAAACATCCTGATAGCATTCATGACTTGGGAAGGGTACAACTACGAAGATGCTATTTTAATAAATGAGAAATTAGTAATGGAAGATGTATTAACATCAGTCCATATAGAGGAATATGAATCCGAGGCAAGAGACACTAAATTAGGACCTGAAGAAATTACCCGTGATATTCCAAATGTGGGAGATGAAATGCTTAAAGACCTAGACGAAAGAGGAATTATTAGAATAGGTGCTGAAGTTAAGTCAGGTGATATTTTAGTTGGTAAGGTAACACCAAAGGGTGAAACTGAACTTACTGCCGAAGAAAGACTGTTGAGGGCAATCTTTGGTGAAAAAGCTCGTGAAGTTAGGGATACATCTTTAAGAGTACCCCATGGAGAAGCTGGAATTATAGTGGATGTCAAAATTTTCTCTAGGGAAAATGGTGATGAGTTACCACCAGGCGTAAACCAAATGATAAGGGTATTTATAGCAACTAAGAGGAAGATAAATGTAGGGGATAAGATGTGTGGTAGACATGGTAATAAAGGTGTAGTATCTATGATATTACCAGAAGAAGATATGCCTTATTTACCAGATGGAACACCTATACAAATAGTTTTAAAC
>CAZIII010000234.1:0-3312 GCA_964539425.1 uncultured Tissierellaceae bacterium
GGAACTATTTGAAGACTATATGTCAGAAAATGAAGTAGATATAAAAATAGTTTTTGAAGCCAATAGTTCTGAAGCTATAAAAAAAGAGGTAATAGAAAATAATTGTTTAGCTGTTATTTCAATATGTTTAATGGAGCAAGAAATAAAGGAATCCAAGCTACATGCCATTAAAAGTTTAGCAGGCTCTTGGAATAGAAATTTTAGCATAGTTTATCACAAGGATAAATTATTAACTGATGGAATGAAAAGCTTGATAGCTATAACAAAAGATTATAAGTATATACCTAATAATATTGAATATAATCCCGGTATTTTGACCACATAAACCTATTGAGAGATCAATAGGTTTTTCTTATCATAGGTATTACCTATGATAATGATAATATATTTGTAATTTAATAAATGAAGAAAAGATGTTATTATTATTCAAGAGAATGTAAAAAAATTAACAATCTATAAATGCTGTGATAAAATACCCACGGAAAGTAGGAGATGACATGTTAAGTAAGAAAAAGTACATATTTTTTTTAGTATTGTTACCTGCAATCATACTTGCAGGATGTAGTAGTAAAAGTGACGATATAGGAACAAATTTAGAAGTAGAAAATGCAGTAGTAGAAGGAGTTAAGGAAGCTTATTACAGTTTCACAGATGCACTTGATAAGAATGTTGTCTTACAAGAAAAACCTAGTAGAGTAGTATCTTTGGTTGGCTCCTTTGCTGAAACATGGATTTTAGCAGGAGGCGACTTAGTTGGAGTAACAGATGATGTAATAAGCGAAGGACGTATGGAAGAAACTGATGGAATTCAGATTGTAGGTACTATAAAAGAACCTAATGTAGAGGAAATCCTATCATTAGCTCCAGACTTTGTACTACTTTCGCCTGATGTTGATAATCATTTTAGTATTTCAGAAACCCTAGAGAAAGCTCATATTTCCCATGGCTTTTTTAAGATAGAAGAATTTGATGATTATTTGAGCATGTTAAATACTTGTACTGATATTACGGGAAATAAGGAATTATACGAGAAAAATGGTCTCACCGTTAAAAATCAAATAGAAGATATAATGTCCAAGGTTGCTGATAAAGGTAATGATAAACCTTCAATTCTATTTGTTCGTGCCTTTTCAAGTGGAGCAAAAGCAAAAAAGGATGACAATATGACTTGTACAATTCTTGATGATTTAGCTACTGTAAATATTGCAGCAAAACATGAATCCCTTTTAGAAGATTTGAGTATTGAAGAGATCATAGAGGAAGACCCAGACTACATTTTTGTAACTACTATGGGGAATACTGAAAAGGCAATTGAGGCATTAAAAAATGGAATAGAACAAAATCCAGCTTGGAGCAATCTAAGTGCTGTTAAAAATAATAGATATATTGTATTACCTAAAGAATTGTTCCACTATAAACCAAATGCAAAATGGGGTGAAAGCTATAGGTATCTTGCAGAAATTATCTATCCAGAAATATTTGAATAAAAATTCTAAGAGCTATAATTTTACAGTTATAGCTCTCCTTGCAATATTATTGTTAGTTGGTATTTTACTAAGTATTAGCCTTGGTTCATCTAAAATTTCCATATCAAAAATAGTACCAGTTCTACTGGATGGGAAGGCTAATTCTACGGAATCTCAAATTATAAATTATGTGAGGATACCAAGGACCTTGGCGGCTATACTTGTGGGATGCGCCTTATCCATTGCAGGATTGATTCTCCAATCAGTTTTAAACAATCCCCTTGCAAGTCCAAATATTATAGGTGTTAATTCAGGAGCTGGACTCTTTACTACTTTAGTCATAGCCTTATTTCCAGGATATTTTAATCTCCTCCCCTTAGCTGCCTTTGGAGGCGCACTATTATCTACACTATTAGTTTACTTCATCGCTAAAAAAACAGGGGCATCCAGAATGACTATTGTCTTAGCTGGTGTTGCTGTATCCAGCATCGTAGGGGCCATAACCGATACAGTACTTACCCTTTGGCCAGATACAGCTATAAGTAGAATATCATTTTTAATTGGTGGACTATCAGGAGTGACTTTGGATAGATTAAAGCTACCTGGAATACTTATTTTTACTGCATTGGCACTATCCTTTATATTTAGTGCAGATATGAATATATTGTCTTTAGGGGATGAAACAGCAAAATCTCTAGGACTTAATGTATCTAGATATCGATTTTTATTTCTAGTTTTGTCTTCACTACTTGCTGGGAGTGCTATTAGTTTTGCAGGTTTATTGGGCTTTATAGGACTAATAATTCCCCATGCTGGTAGATTCATAGTTGAGAACGATAATAGGATACTAATTCCAGTCTGTTCATTAATGGGAAGTGTATTTGTCTTATTTTGTGATATAGCGTCTCGTACTTTATTTGCCCCATTTGAGATTCCAGTAGGAATAATCATGTCATTCTTTGGAGGACCTTTCTTCATATACTTGTTACTTGGGAAAAGGAGGAGGCTCATAGATGATTAAAATAAAAAATATAAGCGGTGGATATAATGGGATTGAGATAATAAAAAATTCCAACTTGTGGATTGAAAAAGGAACTATAACTAGCATTATTGGTAAAAATGGCTGTGGAAAGACTACCCTCCTGAAAATAGCGTCAAATTTACTAGATCCATTTTCAGGAGATATAATTTTAAATGGAAAAAGCATATTTTCTCTATCTAGAAATGAAATTGCAAAAAAAATCTCCTTCCTACCTCAGCTAAGAAATGTACCAAATATTACAGTACATCGTTTGGTCATGCATGGAAGATTCCCATACTTAGGTTTTTCAAGAATTCCTCAAGCCAAGGATAAGAAAATTGTAGAAGATGCTATGGAAAAGTTGGGAATTGCTAAGTATAGGGATAAGAATATAAGGGAACTTTCAGGCGGTGAAAGACAAAAAGTATATATAGCCATGGTTTTAGCCCAGGATACGGATCTTATCTTTCTTGATGAACCAACTACCTATTTGGATATAAATCATCAATTGGAAATACTAGAGATCATTAAGGGACTAAAAGACCTAGGTAAAACCATTGTTATGGTTATTCATGATTTAAATAGTGCCCTTACTTATTCTGATAGGATTTGCTTAATGGAAAATGGAAAAATAGTTACATGTGATACACCCCAAGTTGTATATAATAGCAAAGAGATAGATAGGGTATTTAATATTTCCAGTGAGCAAGTATATATAAAAAGTAAGGATCAAAAACAATATGTTTTTTCCTTATAGAATGTAAAAAAGAACCTTAGTTAAGGTTCTTTTTTACATTGCCATCAAGCTTTTGCTATTCCTTCATC
>CAZIII010000235.1:0-3310 GCA_964539425.1 uncultured Tissierellaceae bacterium
TGACCTTCTGCATTTATTTGCTTTTCCTCACCATCTTTTATAGATAATTTATATATCTTACCCTCAGATATATAGCAGATATTTTCTCCATCAATCATAAAAGATCTAACCCGATGATCACTTAGTTTTATTGTCTCATTTGTACTTAGGTCTACTCTGTAGAGTCTACTGTAGTCTGTATCTTTCTCCATATGGAATCCCAATACATATATGCTATTATCCACTAGGTATATATCTCTACTTGGAGACCCTCCTACAGATTCTTTTCTTACTTCCCAATCCCATCCATATAAATATGATGGATCTCCTACTTTTTTGTACTCTTCATCACCATATTTTATATAAAGATTATCTGGGTCTGGTGGTGTCCATTGATTAACTAGTACTGTAACATCACCATATTCTTTAAAAGCCAAATATCCTGATTCAACTTCATCGTAAGTCCCATCTGTATTTAACCTTATATAATAATCTGAACCCATAACTGCTCCACCTTGATGATATTCAAGCCATATATCTCCATTATTCTTATATAGATTATACCTTACATAAGTAGTTCCATCTCCATAACTCCATATTGGAAGTTGGTATACTTTTTTTCGATTACTCCCATTGGAAACTTGGTATATAGCACCATCTTCTCCGCCATAATAATAATTCTCTCCATCTCCGATTATTGCTTTACCATCAAAGTCTGAGAAACTTAATTCTTTCACCTTTGGATTTGATGAATTGATAACAAGCCCATTTTTAGAGTCAAATTTGTATTCCCAGCCAAATTCTTCCACTGCAAATTTCCATGTAAGAGGAAAATATGTTACATCCCTAAATACTAGCAATGGATATTTTTCTTTGGTGTTATCTATTGTCTTTCCATTAATATTGATGTTAAAGCTTGGAACAGTTGCATTAAATGATCTCATATTTTTTGCTTTTCCTTTATAATCCCTATATCCTCCTGAAATTCCAGTTGTTAAAATTTCTAATCCTTTGTTATTGTCCCATTTAGTTTCTAATCCTAAAAATCTTGAATCATAATAAGTCATTGGAAAATAAGTTATGTCTTTATATACAATCAATGGATATTGACGGTATAAGTTATCCACAGTAGAATCATTTAATGTAACTTTAAAACTTGGAATATTAACATTTACACTCTTTGACTGTGCATACATTCTTTCTGACCCTGCAAATATTAAAATAAATGAAATGATTAGCAGTATAATAGACTTTTTCTTCATTTCTTTCCTCCTAAAATATATTTGACCTATTATATATAGTATATCTTAATCATCCTAATTTGTAGCATTACATTATAGTTACAAGAATAAAAAGTTGCTTAAATGCATAAGATAATCACAATAACTAATAAGAGGTGATTATTTGATTAATAAACCTGGAAACAAAGATAATAGAAGAACCTTTGAAAATATAAGTATAGAAATAGGAAGTGAAATAATTCCTGCTTTAGAAGTAAGTGATAGTAGAGATAATAAAAATTCAAAGAGTAATCCTAAAAAAAATCCTATTGAGGATGACTTAGATACATTCTACCCTATATAGTAAATTTGAATAGAACTAATAAAGCTAAAGCCCATAAATACTATGTTCTTTAGCTTTTTAAGCTTCTCTTTAGTTTTCAACTATAATAAATAAAATATTGCCAAGTGCAATGGATATGCTATGTAAAATAGCATCTGTAATACTTTGTTTTTAGGACCAAGTTCTCCATTATATAGATATATAATAGGCAAAGCAAGTAATGAATATTGTTGCATTATTCCTGCAAGTAGGTTGCTAGCAAGAAGTACCAATCCTACTTTTGGCAATCTCTTAGCCTTAGGTAATTCCTTATAATAGTAAAATGCTAAGATATAAATGATTCCAATGAAACTATAATCTACATATAAAAGGGTAGCTGCCAGTATAGAAGCTGATAGCACTAAGGATTTATTGTTTTTGAATCTTCCTTCCTTTTTATCCAAGAAATAAATTGTAATCAAGCCAATTAATAATGTAAAAAATATATTTTGATGTCCAAACTCTATCTTTCCATAGAAGGCGAGGTCAAAAGGTATTTCAGATACTAAGGCAAATATGAATAATCTAATACCGTATTTTTTTATATCCTTAGTATGCATATATCCTTCCACTAACAAAAAACAATATATTGGAAAAGCTAATCTTCCAATTATTCTATAGATATCTACTCCTTCATGGAAAATTGCCCCATAGTGATCTATTATCATTGATACAAGTGCCATTATCTTCAATATAAATACATTCATTTTCCATCCCCCTGTTAATTTTATTCTAGCATATGAATATTATTTTGTCTAAAAGTGTATAATAATTTTTCTGAAAATTATAGTTGACAAAAATACGCATACCGTTTTTTTGATATCACATTTTTGTCAATTGTTTCTTTATTGGCATTGTTATAATATTAACTTAACAAGATAGTTAAAATATTAATTAACGATTAATTGAAAATAGGAGGGTTAATAAATGAGATTAAAAGGTAAAGTAGCGATTGTAACTGGTTCAACATCCGGAATGGGACGCGCAACAGCTGAATTATTTGCAAGAGAAGGTGCAAAAGTAGTAGTTACTGGAAGAAATGAAGAAAGAGCTAAAGAAGTAGTAGATAAGATTAAAGCTGAAGGTAATGAAGCTATCTACATAGTAGCAGATATGACTAAACTTGAAGATGTTAAAATGATATTTGACAAAACTATGGAAGCTTATGGTACTGTTGATATTTTATTCAATAATGCAGGAATGTTAAGTATTACTCCTCTGATGAATTTATCATTAAAAGAATGGGAAGATACTTTTAGAGTTAATGTTACAGCTCCTTTACATCTTGCTCAATTAGTTACTCCTCTAATGAAAGAAAAAGGAAAAGGAATAATAATAAATACTAGCTCTGTAGCTGGAGCACATGCACATCATGGTATGGCAGCATATGTTTCTTCAAAGCATGCTTTATCTGGCCTAACTAAATCAATGGCTTGGGAATTAGGACCTGAAGTTAGAGTAAATGCTATACTGCCAGGTGCTATTATGACTGCTATGGTAGAAAGTGTAGGAGGAGATGCAGCTGTTAAACATTTAGTTGAAGGCTCACCTCTAAAGAAATCTGGACAGCCAGATGAAATCGCTACTGTTGCTTTATTCTTAGCTACTGATGAATCATCCTTTGTTACTGGACAATTATTAAGAGTAGATGGTGGAATTGATATTTAAGTAAATATATGTATTTATAAGACTCCCTTTGGGGAGTTTTTCTTTGTTCCTTTAGTTTTTT
>CAZIII010000236.1:0-3300 GCA_964539425.1 uncultured Tissierellaceae bacterium
ATACCTTTTTTCAAACCAATAGTAAGAATTGCACGGAAGGTAACAAAAGTAGATTGATAATATAAACTAAGAGGGGTTGTCTTATGAGAAATCGGATTATTATTATTATTCTAGTAATAGCTATTTGCTTTACATATTATCCTACTAGTGTTTTTGCTGAAGGGGTATTGCCCTCTAATATTTCAGATTCTGAAATTGGGCATGAAATAGAATTATATATAGAAAAACACAAGGAAACTACGGCTGCCGTTTCTACAGCTGTATTTAGAGGAGAAGACACAATAAGTAAAACCATTTATGGCTTTTCAAATATTGAAAATCAAATATTAGCAGATGAAGAGACCGTTTATGAATGGGGATCGACTGGGAAACTACTTGTATGGATAAGCGTGATGCAGCTTTGGGAACAGGGAGAAATAGAGCTTGATGCTGATCTTAGAGAATATTTACCAGAGGGATTTTTAACTAAATTACAATACCACATGCCGATTACAATGCTAAACTTAATGAACCATAATGCAGGTTGGGAGGATGCAGTTTTTAACATGACTGCTGAAAATGCTGCCAGTGTACTGGATTTAGAAGATGCATTAAAAGCAACAGAGCCTTATCAAGTTTATGAACCGAATTCAGCAGTTTCCTACTCCAATTGGGGTGTATCATTAGCGGGATATATTGTAGAATTAATAAGTGGTCAGCCCTTTTATCAATATGTACAAGAGAATATATTTAAGCCTCTAAATATGAAGCATAGTTCTGTATCACCCCTTTATATAGACAATAAGTGGGTTGAGTCCAAGTTACTTGAGTCTCAAGGGTATACATCAGAATTATCACCAATGGGAAAGGGTTTATTTTATATTAACCTCTATCCTGCAGGATCAGCTGCAGGGACTCTTGATGACTTTTTAACATTTGCAAAAGCTTTAGTTCCAAATAGTTATGGGTCAATGAAATTATTTATTAAAACCCAAACATTAAATGAAATGTTATCGCCTTCGTTAACTTATTTAGCTACTGATATTGACTTTATTAACCATGGTTTTTGGTCTCAGGAATTTAATGTACAGACTCTTGGACACGGGGGAAATACTGTTATGTATTCATCTAATTTGATCTTTGACCCAATCTCTGGTGTAGGTATTGTTATTATGACTAATCAAATTAATGAAACTGTATATAATTATGGATTGCCTACAATGGTATTTGGAGAAGTTGGTCAAATGGCAATGGCAGATGAAAGAAGTGACCCATCAGATTTTGCAGGACTTTATTATTCAGCTAGAACAATCCGTAAGGGTATAGGAAAAATTTATACATTGCTTGGACTACGAATGTTTTCTAATGCTGGTGATGGAAATCTAAAAGCATCCTTTTTTGGTATGGCTGAAATAATTGCAAATCAGATTGCCCCAAATACTTTCATTGAATCTCAAAAATTAGGGGATATGGAAATAGACTATATAACAAGGTTGGGTAATAATGAAGGTACAAAGATGATGTCATCCCCTTATGGAGAGGCTATTAAGGCAGATGCTGATGTATGGGCTTGTGCAATTATTGCTATATTTTTTCTAATGGCTTTAATTTGGAGTGTAATTATTCTTATTAGTAGTTTTATAAGCTTTCTTTTAAATAAAATTAAAAAGAAGACTAGGCCATCCGATTCATTTAAGAAGTATGAAATAATACTATGCATTTCAATATTATTATTATTTGTAAATACATTATTAGTAGGAAATATAATGTCCTCAATGAAAGGAAGCATTGAGCTTATTAGACCTCATGTAATTATAAGCATTGTTTTAGCTGTTATTCCTTTAATATATGCATTAATATTTTATAAAAGATATAATAAACTAAGAAGTTCTAAGAAACAAAAAATATCTTACTTTGTTACACTGTGTGCGGGATTTATTATGACACTTACTGTAATTGTTCTTGAAATGTATAAGATGTGATAGATGTTTATAATAAGAACCCCCTATAACACTTAGAAATTCAGTGATATAGGGGGTTTCTAATACCTTTGGAAGCTTGAGCAGGGGGTATATGTTATAATATATATAGATTGTTTAATAGGAGGAAGAAGTATATGAGGATTGCTATAATCGGTTATGGTGGTGTGGGAAGAGCATTAGTCAAATTAATAAAGGATAAAAAGGATGAATTGCTTAAGGATGGAATCGATCCAGTTATAAAATATGTAATAGCTAGTAAAGGTGGAGTATATGACAGTGAAGGAATAGATTTAGAAAAGTTTGTGGACTTTTCTTTTAATAATAAAGATATAACAAAATATCCAGAAGGTGGTTCAAATGATATTTTCTTTCGTAATATTATTGAAAACAAAGATGTAGATTTTGTAATTGAAATGACGCCTACAAATATAAAAACAGGGGAACCGGGCTTAAGCTATATTACTACAGCTCTGAAAAATGGGTTTAATGTCATCACTGCAAATAAAGCCCCTATATTATTATCATATAGAAAGCTTTATGAAATCGCTTTAAATAATCATGTACAATTAGGTATTGGATGTACAACTGGAGGGGCCTTACCTTCAGTAAATGGTGGTATCATCGATATGGCAGGATCAAATATTAATTCAATAGAAGGAATATTAAATGGTACAAGCAACTTTATCTTAGAGGAAATGGAGAAAAATAAGATAGAGTATAAAGAAGCCTTAAAGAAAGCACAAGACCTTGGAATTGCTGAAACAGATCCAAGACTGGATGTAGAAGGCTGGGATACTGCTACAAAACTATTAATACTGACTAATGTATTAATGAATGAAGATAAGACAATGGAAGATATAGATGTTAATGGAATTGTATCTATTAAACTAGCTGATATTGAGAAGATATTAAAGCAAGGTAAAAAATACAAATTAGTCGGTAGATCGTATCTTTTAGATGGTAAAGTTGAGATGACAGTTGGCCCAGAAATATTAGATTCAGATAATCCATTATTCAATGTTAATGGAAAGAATAAAGCAGTAAAATATACATCGGATACATTGGGAGACTTAACCATAGTTGGCGGGGCATCTGGAGTAGTACCTGCTGCAGCATCCATCCTAAGGGATCTGATTAATATTCATCATGGATTTAAATATGTTAGATAAAGTCAGCAGTCTATAGTGATCAAAGGGGTCTGACCGGGACCACTGAAATAATCGCCTTTTTAATCTTCAATTTCTATTGTATTAAACATATTTGATAAATTCTAATATTAAATACGAAAACATTCAAAAATAAGGACATTTTAGAGGATAGTATACCTGCTATCCTCTTT
>CAZIII010000237.1:0-3299 GCA_964539425.1 uncultured Tissierellaceae bacterium
GCGTGAAAGTATATAGCTGGAAGAGACTTATTATTACATTAATATTTTTTATAATAGTGATGACAAGCAGTATTAAAGATTTAATAGCAGGGGACTCTTTAGCTATTACTTATATCCTATTGTGGATTTATATTTTGATTAGAGGTCTATGGGCTTCACTTAATGAAGATGGTTTTACCAAAGACAAACTAAGTGAAGATATATACAAAAGGGTAGTTAGGGAACTATTTGGGAAATGGAGTTTTATTGGTCCTTGGGGAGGACTAATATTAATGATTTTTGCATTAATCTTGCTTAAGATTATGCCATCTCAAGAGTGGATTCCAATCATTATTTCAATCATAGGTATACTGTATCAATTCAGATTTAGTAGATATGTGAATAAGGAGATAAAAAAAGAAAAAAAGAAATATTTTTTATAAGGAAAATATTAAATTTGCTAACTGAACATCATTTATTTTATGTGGTGCGACAATAGCAGAAGATCTGAGGCGATTACTGTCTGAGATCTTCTATTTATATTATTTTGCTTATACAAAAAGTATTGTTAAGTTAATGTTAAAAACATGTTAAATTCTAGTTAAATCACTTATTAGTATTATTATTATTTCAGCTATGGGTATCAATGGATTAATAGCAATTAAGGAGTGATTTTTTGGATAATGTTAATTATAAAGATTTAAATAGAACAGAGAAAGCAAATAGACAAAAAGAGATATTTAAAGTGTTTTTAAAGCTGGGAACTTTAGCATTTGGAGGACCAGCAGCTCATATTGCCATGATGGATGAGGAAATAGTAAAAAAGAGAAGTTGGATTAGTCGTGATAAGTTTATGGACTTGATTGGAGCGACAAATCTTATACCCGGGCCAAATTCTACAGAGCTTGCAATCCACTTAGGCTATGAAAGAGGTGGACCATTGGGTTTGTTATTAGCTGGAACTGCATTCATATTACCTGCAATGGCTATAGTATTATTATTTGCTATAACTTATGCAAAATATGGGAATATTCCTCAAGTAGGATCAGTATTATACGGCATAAAACCTGTAATAATAGCAGTTGTCATACAAGCTTTATATAGATTAGGGAAATCAGTAATTAAAAACAAGTTATCATTAATTCTTGGATTATTTGTAGTAGCTCTTTCGTTTTTAGGAACGAGAGAAATACCTTTATTATTTATAGCAGGATTTATAATGATGGGAATATTAAATAGAGATAAAATTAGAAACAAACTATTTGGAGTATCAATACTTCCATTATCCTTAGTATTTCTCACATTTTTAAAGATTGGGTCAGTTTTATATGGAAGTGGCTATGTGCTTTTAGCCTTCATAGAGGCGGAGTTTGTAGAGAAACTGGGAATTCTTTCAAATCAGCAATTACTAGATGCAGTTGCAGTAGGTCAATTCACACCGGGACCAGTGTTTACTACAGCAACATTTATTGGATACTTGTTAAGAGGAATACCAGGAGCAATATTAGCAACTATAGGGATATTTCTTCCTTCTTTTATACTAGTTTGGGCACTAAATCCAATAATATCAAAGTTAAGAAGCTCATCATGGATATCTGGAATGCTGGATGGTATAAATATAGCTTCATTGGGGCTAATGGCTGTAGTAAGTTGGAAATTAGGTATATCATCTTTAACTGATGGTTTAACAATAGCTATATTTATATTGTCCTTATTTACTTTGATTAAATTTAAAATTAATTCTGCTTGGGTTATAGTTGTTGGAGGTTTAGTTGGCTGGTTAAGTAGCTTGATATAATTTTTACAGCTTTATTCTTAGGAGTTACTTTTTTGGAATTGGACCAGTGTTGTTTGCAGATGGTCAAATGACAGAAAGAATAATTACTTTGATTATAGTATTGTTAGTCTATGTAGGTTTAATGATGTTATTTAGGTATTTTCTCAGGAAGACAAAGTAGGAGCGACCCCAATGTCATTCTTGTAGAATTCATAGGTTTTCAATCATAGAAGCCATATAATGCAATAATTGCCTTGTATGGCTTTAAATAATACTAAAGTAATTAGGGCTATCATTAGCAATAGCAAATACTTTATAGTATAATATTCATAATATGTTGTTGAAAACAAGGTGGAATAGTACTGCAATGGTTTTGGGGTACATTCTTAATACTGAAAAGGTGGTTTTTGGAAATGAAAAAGGTATTAAAAGTATTAAAATTTGCATTTATAGCTATTATAGCAGCAATAATATTAATATTACTTACTCGAGTTATGATTCAGGCAAAGATAAAAAGTGACCATAAAATTACCACTGAAAATGGGATTGATGAAGAAGTAATTGTTCAAATAGGAGATATAGACCAATATCTTTATATCAGGGGGCAAAATCAAGATAATCCAATTATCCTATTCTTACACGGTGGACCAGGGTCACCTATGACACCAATTATTTATGGATATCAAGACTTTTTAGAAGATGAATATACCATAGTGAACTGGGACCAGCGTAACTCTGGCAAGACATATTTCTTGAATGATGAAGAATTAGTTTATAATACACTATCTATAGAGAGAATGGTAGCGGATGTCCGAGAAATTACCTTATATCTATCTGAGAGATTTGGGAAAGAAAAGGTAGTGATTATGGGTCATTCCTGGGGATCGGTCTTAGGAACAGAGTTTGTTCAAAAATACCCAGAATTGGTATCAGCATATATCGGTGTAGGACAAGTAATCAATTCTGAAGAAGGGGATGTTTTTGCATATAATGCTACTATAGATGCAATAAAAGAATCAGAGAATAAGGAAGATCTTGAAACTTTAGAGAATCTCAAGGGATATTTGGTAACGGATGAAGATTTTTCACTGAAATCATTTTCGACTTTTAGAGGCCTAATGAGCAAATATTTAAGCCCAATTCCAGATAAGACAACTCAGATGATTATATTTTCACCATATTATTCTTTAAAAGAAATTTCATCTTTTCTAAAAAATCCATTTGAATTGCAGAAGCCTTTGATGGACTATCTTGTTTATGAGTTCGATGCTAGAGACTTTGGCAATGAATACCAAGTACCTATATATTATATACTAGGTGACCATGATTGGGTGACACCTTATGAAAAGGCACAGGAATATTTTGAAAACATAGTAGCACCTGAAAAGATGAATATTATGATTAAAGATGCGGGACATATGACTATGGTTGACAAGCCAGAGGAATTTTCCAATGCAGTAAAACTTGTACTTAAGGAAGATAGGTAATTTAAAAATATTAGTTTCACTCATTATTGTGAACTATTTACAGTCTCAGACAAGAA
>CAZIII010000238.1:0-1588 GCA_964539425.1 uncultured Tissierellaceae bacterium
TAACAGTTTTATTGCTGCTAGTATTATAAAATGATAAAGTCATTTCAAAGTTTTCACCTGCACGAACTAGTTGTGGTTCAAAATTATATTTATCTATTATTAGTTTAGGTTTTCCCTTTGTAGAATCAGAATCTGATTTTACAGGAGCTGTTACAAATACTCCTACAAACTGATTAACAGTATCTTCTTTTCCTAAGTCATCTACATAGCTTACTGTAATTTCAATCGGATAATTCTTAGTTACAGAATCATTTGTAGTAAGAAATTTGAAATTTAACTTCTCAGTAAGACCTACTCCTAGAGTATTTAATTTTACTATACTAACAGATTTAGCTACTAAGCCTGCTTGATCTGTACTTATGGCTTCTACAATTATATTTTTAGCTTCTATTTGCCCTTGATTTCTAATATCAAAATTAATATCAACTTCTTTGTTTTGTCCAATAGAACCTGTAGGGTAAGTTAAATTTTCAATAATTAAATTTGAAGTTTGATTTGTGCTTGAGTTAACAGTAATAAAGAAATTACTTTTATCTTCTAAAAGGGCACCTTTGTTGTCCTTGAAGGATATATTTAGTTTTAATTCATGATTTCCTCCTGTTAATGTTTTTGAAGATTTTAGTTCGAAGTATATATATTTTTTACTACCTGCTTCCAGTGATTGTATAGTTTTGCTATTTAATCCTGTAGCTAAGGCAAAACCTTCGTTTGTAAGACCCTCTAAGGATAATTTAATATCTTTAGCTAGACCTGTTCCTATGTTTTCTATATCAAAACCAACAGCTATTTGTTGTCCTGCATTAACTGTACTAGAAGGCATGATATCTACTCTGTTTACCACTAGTTGAGGGGTAGTAGTATTACTTTTTACCCTAATGTTGATTGTTTCTGATAGTGTTAATTTTTGCGGTGTTATATATCCCTCTTCACCAGGAAGCAATCCCCAGTTATCAGGTTCATTATAATATGTTATGTTAAGTGGCAATGAATAGTTTCTACCTTCAGCTGATTCATCTACTTTTACCTTAAAGGATAAAGTCCCTGTGCTACCGTCTCTAAGGTCTTTAGTGCTATCATATGAAGAACCATCAATATAAACCATGCCAGAAGAGTCTCCATTAAGTGTTCCTGTAATGTTTGTTGCATAACCATCTCCAGAATTTTTAAGTTTTACTGATATGGATAGGCTATCCCCAGCATCAGCTGAGTAAGTGTTTGAAGATGTGATGATTATATTAGGCTCGCCATAGCCCCCAACAGCCACTCCAATACTTGGTATTTGCATGATAACTAGCATCATTACTAATAAAATACTTAAATATCTTTTCATCTAATTTACTTCCCCCTTTATTATGTTTTCAGTTTCTGTTATTTTCTCTATATTACCATCCCTCAGGTATACTACTCTATGGGCGTATCCAGAGATTTCTGTATCATGGGTAACTATTATCAAGGTTTGCTTAAATTCATATGCCATTCCTGTGATTAAATCCATGACTTCCATAGTTGTCCTTGTATCTAAATTTCCTGTGGGCTCATCTGCAAATACTATCTTAGGCTTATTTACAAAGGCCCTTGCAATACTTAC
>CAZIII010000238.1:1598-2682 GCA_964539425.1 uncultured Tissierellaceae bacterium
TACTCTTTGTTGCTGTCCCCCACTCATTTCAGAAGGTTTATGATGTAATCTTTTTTCCAGACCCACATCTATGAGCATTTGTTTTGCCATTTTATCCCTTTTGCTTTTTGGCACTCCTTGAAAAGTAAGACCTATACTTACATTTTCTAAGGCAGATAAGGTAGGGATAAGGTTGTATGATTGAAATACAAAACCTACATACTTCTGTCTAAATTTAGTTACATCTTTTTCACTTAGTTTGTGTATTGGAAGTTTGTCAATGAAGATTTCCCCCTTTGAAGGTTTCTCAAGACCTGCCATCATATTTAACAATGTGGATTTTCCAGAACCAGAGGTACCAAGCAAACATATAAATTCTTCCTTCCCAATAGAAAGATTTATATCATTTAGGGCTATTATTTTTTCATCCCCCATCCTATATACTTTTCTTAAATTTTGTAATCTTATAAAGTCTTCCAAATATTAACTCACCTCCATGTAATTATTCATAATTACATTTTATCATAGTATATGGTAATAAATAGTTACAATATTATTAAAGTTTATGAGGAATTCTTACTATTTAGTAAGAAAAACTTCAGAGAGTGATTAGCCTTGTTACAAATTTAGCTATATGATATAATATAAGCAAATATAAAATGGAGGGAAAACAAATGAAAGCTATGATAAGACTTAGAATGAGTACAGCAGACGCACATTACGGTGGAAACTTAGTTGATGGCGCAAGAATGTTAGGATTATTTGGTGATGTAGCTACAGAATTACTTATTAGACAAGATGGTGATGAGGGACTATTTGTAGCTTATGATAAAGTTGAATTTACAGCACCAGTATATGCAGGTGACTACATAGAAGCTGTAGGCGAAATAGTAAAAGTTGGAAATACTTCAAGAAGAATGGTATTTGAAGCTAGAAAAGTTATAGTACCTAGACCAGATATCAGTCCATCAGCTTGTGATGTACTAGAAGAACCAATAGTAGTTTGTAGAGCAGAAGGAACTTGTTTAGTTCCAAAAGATAAAAAAAGAATCTAGGAGGCGATATTAATGGAAAAATTAATTATTACCGCTGCCATATGTGGCGC
>CAZIII010000238.1:2692-3281 GCA_964539425.1 uncultured Tissierellaceae bacterium
AGTGAATAGTGAAGAGTGAAAAGTTTTTAAACCAATGAATTGGCAAAATTGTTTTGTCATCCTGAGTGTAGCGAAGGATCTATGTTTTAAACTATTAACTATTCACTATTAGTTATTAACTAAATTTTAGGAGGCGATATTAATGGAAAAATTAATTATTACCGCTGCCATATGTGGCGCAGAAGTAACTAAGGAAAACAACCCAGCTGTTCCATATACGGTTGAAGAAATAGGTAGAGAAGCAGAAGCTGCATATAAGGCTGGAGCAAGTATTATTCATCTTCATGTTAGAACAGATGATGGTACTCCAACTCAAGATAAAGCTAGATTTAAGGCTTGTATGGATGAAATCTATAAAAGATGTCCAGATGTTATAATCCAACCATCCACAGGTGGAGCAGTTGGAATGACTGATGAAGAAAGACTTCAACCAACAGAATTAGGACCAGAAATGGCTACTTTAGACTGCGGTACTTGTAACTTTGGTGGAGATGAAGTATTTGTAAATACTGAAAACACTATCAAAAACTTTGGTAGACTTATGATCGAAAGAGGAGTTAAACCTGAAATAGAAGTATTTGATAAAGGT
>CAZIII010000239.1:0-3252 GCA_964539425.1 uncultured Tissierellaceae bacterium
GATGGGCCAATTACAAGAGAGAATCACTTCAACAAAGAGTGGTTCCATTACATCTGTTCAGGCAGTATATGTACCTGCAGATGACTTAACTGACCCAGCCCCTGCTACTACCTTTGCTCACTTAGACGCTACTACTGTACTATCTCGTTCTATTTCAGAATTAGGTATCTATCCAGCAGTTGATCCATTGGATTCAACTTCTAGGATATTAGACCCTGAAATAGTAGGGCAAGAACATTATGATGTGGCTAGACAGGTACAAGAGGTGCTTCAAAGATATAAAGATTTACAGGACATCATAGCAATTTTAGGTATTGATGAACTTTCAGATGATGATAGATTGACTGTTGCTAGAGCAAGGAAGATACAAAGATTCTTATCTCAACCATTTAGTGTAGCAGAACAATTTACAGGTATCAAAGGTGCTTATGTACCTATTAAGGAAACTGTTAGAGGATTTAAGGAAATCCTTGAAGGTAAACATGATGATATACCAGAGGCGGCATTCCTATTCATGGGTACTATAGATGATGTAATAGAAAATGCTAAGAAAATGGAGGGTTAATTATGTCTACTTTTCATTTGGAGATTGTAACCCCCGATAGACTTTTCTTTTCAGAACAAGTAGAGACAGTTATTGTTCGTGGAATAGAGGGTGATCTAGCTATTCTAAAAGGAAGAGCACCGATTACAACACCTCTTAAGATAGGAAAAGTTAGGATATTCCAAGAAGGGGAAGAAAAAGTAGCAGCAGTAGTAGATGGATATATTTCAGTAGTAGATGATAAAGCCACTATAGTTACTGAAGCTGCTGAGTGGCCTGATGAAATAGATGTAGAAAGAGCTAAGGCTGCTAAAGAACGAGCAGAATCAATGCTCAAAGAAAATAAAGATAATATAGATATTGGACGGGCAGAGCTTGCTCTTAAACGTGCGATAAATAGATTAGATGTTTCAGGTTTAAAAAAATTTGATTAATATTTAGGTATAAGAAGTGCCCTCTCATGGTAATACTTTTATCATAGGGAAAGGGTACTTTTTTTATTTAAATGTTTTGTCCCCCTTTACATTTATAAAGAATACTCTTTCCTTTAAAACAAGGAGGGAATAGAAATGAAAAAAAATATTAAAAAATTATTTTTAATGGCAATTATTATATCTTTATTGCTACCAGCTTTTTCAATGGCAGGTAAAAGACATTCTGAATCAGAAGTTTTATCTTCAATGTTAAAAAATCTAAATGGACAATTCTTAGAAGGAGACTTAAATATGGGGGGAATAATTTTAGACCAATTCATATCTAAAGATGAAGTTGAATCAATGGGTAAAGATATAATGAATACTTTAGGAATTATAGGAGAAGAATTTGATGCTAATATGGATAATACAGACATGGATAAAGCCTTTTATTCAAAGGAAAGTATCAATGAAGATAACTTTAATCATTTGGTAATTTATGGACAAGACAATGAGGGAAATCCAATAACTGTGATGATATCCTCTTACTTAGATGATGAAGATAAGACCGGTGAAACAACTCTATTTATTAATTTTATAAAAAGCGGGAAATATTTTAATATTAGTGGTATAATGGAGAGGACTGAAGGTATTTTTAAGAAATTCAGTAAACCTGTAGAAATTACTACTTGCATTATTGGCACAGTTAAGGGAAAATTAAGTAAAGATCAATTGAATAAAAATGTTAATATTGCAATGAAAAAGGTAAAAGGTAAAATAGTGGAGGAATATGTAGATTCATCACTTTCCAGTTATACAGCCTTTACACCCCTGATTGAGAATTCCATATTTTCTGGGGAAAAGAAGATTAATTTAAATTTGGCAATAAGGTACAATGAATACGAAGAAAATACTTATATATGGATTGGAACACCGATTATTACTACAGGATATTAAAGTAGGAGGAGATGTTTTTTGGAAAAAATAATGGTGGAAAAGAGCCCTCCATTGAAAGGAAGAGTAAGGATATCAGGTGCAAAAAATTCAGCACTTCCAATATTAGCTGCTTCTTTGCTTGGGACAGAGGATATTATACTAGATGATGTACCAAAATTGAAGGATGTAGAGGTAATGTGTGAAGTACTCAGGTCTTTAGGATCTACAGTTGAACAATTGGACAAAAGTACTATAAAGATTAACTCTGCAAATATCAACAATTATGAAACAAAATATGAACTTATGAGTAAAATGAGAGCATCATTTTTAGTCATGGGGCCACTACTATCAAGACTAGGTAAGACTAAAAATTCTTTACCTGGAGGTTGTGCCATAGGAACAAGACCAATAGATTTACATCTAAAGGGATTTAAAGCTTTGGGAGCAACCATAGATGTGGATCATGGTAATATTAATGCATATGCAGATAAGTTGGTGGGAGAAAAAATTTACTTAGATTTTCCTTCCGTTGGTGCAACAGAAAATATTATGATGGCGGCAGTCTTAGCTCATGGAGAGACTATCATTGATAATGCAGCTATGGAACCTGAAATAGTTGACTTAGCTAGTTTTTTATCCAAATTAGGAGCAGATATTAAAGGAGCAGGAACATCTACTATTAGAATTAAGGGAGTAGAAAAATTAGGTGGAGGAGTTCACTCCATTATTCCAGATAGAATTGAGGCAGGTACTTTTATGGTAGCCGCAGCTATAACTGGTGGAGATATAATTGTAGAAAATGTAATTACATCCCATGTTAAACCAGTAATAGCAAAACTTAAGGAAGCAGGTTGTGAAGTAATTGAAAATGGAGATAGTGTTAGGGTCATAGGAACTGAAAACTTAAAGGCAATAGATGTAAAGACCATGCCATACCCAGGATTCCCTACAGATATGCAGGCTCAATTCATGGCTTTGATGAGTTTGTGTGAAGGTACTTCTGTATGTATTGAAACTGTATTTGAAAATAGATTTATGCATGTTGATGAGCTAAAGAGAATGGGCGCAGATATTAAGATAGATGGCAGATCCGCAATTATACAAGGTGTTAGTAATTTAACTTCAGCCCCAGTGAAAGCCTCAGATTTAAGAGCAGGAGCAGCTTTAGTTCTAGCAGGATTAGTATCAGAAGGAGTAACAGAGATAGATAATATCTATCATATAGATAGAGGCTATGATGGTATAGAAGAAAAATTCTCCAATCTAGGAGCAAAGATATACAGGGAGATAAAAGACAATTAACAATTAAAAAGAGCAATTAAAACCGAGATTCTTCGCTTAACTTGGAGTGATAAATAT
>CAZIII010000240.1:0-3250 GCA_964539425.1 uncultured Tissierellaceae bacterium
ATTGTGGTGTAGATGGAGGTCAAACTGTAGATCATATTCATTTTCATGTATTAGGGAAAAGGAAAATGTTGTGGCCACCAGGTTAAATACTAGTTGAAATATTTTTATTTATAATGTATAATAATCTAGTGTTGTAAACCCTTTGTAGGGATAGTATAGAAGTACTCTTGCAGTAGAGAGAGGAGGGAGAAATCGATGTCAGAAATTAAGGTTGGAGAAAACGAATCTCTTGATAACGCTTTGAAAAGGTTTAAAAGACAATGTGCACGCTCTGGCGTTTTAGGTGAAGCTAGAAAGAGAGAGCACTATGAAAAGCCAAGTGTTAAACGTAAAAAGAAATCTGAAGAAGCTAAGAAAAAGAAATATTCTAAGTTTTAGTTGAGAAGGTGAATAAATGTCCCTTAAAGAAACCCTCATGGAAGATTTAAAAGATTCCATGAAAAGTAAAGATACAATTAAAAAAAATACTATCACTATGGTAAGGGCAGCTATAAAACAAAGAGAAGTTGATGAAAGAATAGATTTATCTGATGATGACATCTTAGATATTATATCTAAGCAATTAAAAGAAAAAAGAAATGTCATAGATGAGTTTTCCAAAGGGCAAAGACAAGATTTAGTTGAGCTAACTGAAAAAGAAATAGAAATTCTTTTAAGATACTTACCAAAACAGCTTTCTGAAGAGGAAGTTGAAATAATTGTGATTGAAACTATTAAAGAAATAAATGCGACATCTATGAAAGACATAGGAAATATAATGAAAGCTGTAATGCCAAAAGTAAAGGGAAAATCTGATGGCAATATGGTGAATAAAATAATTAAAAAAGTATTTAATTAACCTGGGTATACACCCAGGTTTTTTAACACTTAGAATTTTCTTTAGTTATTTTACAGAAATATGGGTAATAGTATATTAAGAGAAAATTTATATTAATAAAGTAGGGGGTGCTTAAATGAAGCGAAGAAGTTTAATTATGATTTTTGCATTTTTGATGGTCATAATTTTATCAAACTTTTCTTATGCTGAAGGTAGCAAATTAGTAGAGGCCATATCTAATCCGTATTTAAGTGGTTTATTTTTGACATTAGGGTTGGTAGGATTAGTCATTGAGATCTTAACACCTGGATTTGGTCTTGGTGGTACAATTAGTATAATAGGATTTGGTCTTTATTTCGGAGGAAATATCCTTGCAGGGAATTCTCATTGGGGTTCTCTAGTATTATTTGTTATTGGACTAATACTATTAATAGTAGAAGGTATGGTGCCAGGTTTTGGATTGCCAGGCATTAGTGGAATTATATTAGTTGGGGTGGGTACAGTATTGGCAATGGATTCATTATCAGTAGCACTTTTATCCCTTAGTATTGCTATAATAATTACTACTATAGTGACCATAATACTTCTTAAGATGGGATTTAAAAGCAATATGTTAGATAAGATAATTTTAAATACAGAACAAAAGGATGAAAGTGGATATTTGTCCACTGATTCTATGGATGAATATATAGATAGAGAAGGAACTAGCTTAACCGAACTTCGCCCTTCAGGGTTTATTAATATAGATGGGAAAAAACTGGATGCTTTATCTGATAGCGGTTTAATTCCTAAAAATACTTCTATAAAAGTGGTAAGGGTCGAAGGGTCAAAAATATTTGTTAGGGGGTTTTAGAATATGGGTCCATTAATTTTCCCATTAAGCATTGCCTTGTTAATTATTATCGTAGTAATGCTTTTCTTTTCTTTTGTACCAGTAGGACTTTGGGTTACAGCTTTTTTCTCAGGGGTCAAAATAAAAATGACTACTTTAATAGGTATGAGACTTAGAAGAGTTGCTCCATCTAGGATTGTAAATCCTATGATTAAGGCTACAAAAGCAGGACTTGATATCAATATTAATGAGTTGGAAGCACATTTTTTAGCAGGTGGTAATATAAATACTCTAGTAGATGCTTTAATAGCAGCTCAAAGAGCTAATATTCCTCTAGAATTTGAAAGAGCAGCTGCAATTGACTTAGCAGGTAGAAATGTTTTAGAAGCTGTTCAAGTATCTGTTAACCCAAAAGTAATTGAAACACCTCAAATTTCAGCAGTAGCTAAAAATGGTATAGAAGTAATAGTTAAGGCTAGAGTTACCGTTAGAGCAAACATTGAAAGGTTAGTAGGAGGGGCAGGAGAGGAAACTATTATCGCCAGAGTAGGTGAAGGTATTGTAACTACTGTAGGTAGCTCAATATCCCATTCTGATGTACTAGAAAATCCTGATAGAATTTCAAAGACTGTACTTGAAAAAGGGTTAGACTCAGGGACAGCCTATGAAATATTATCCATTGATATAGCAGATGTAGATATAGCAAGAAATATAGGTGCTAAACTACAAATGGACCAAGCTGAAGCTGATAAACGAATTGCGGAAGCTAAGGCTGAAGAAAGAAGATCCATGGCAGTTGCTAAAGAGCAAGAAATGAAGGCAGAAGTTGAAGCAATGAAAGCTAAAGTAGTAGAAGCTGAGGCAGAGGTACCATTAGCATTGGCATCAGCTTTAAGAGAAGGAAAACTTGGAGTTATGGACTATTATAATATGAAAAATATATTAGCAGATACGGATATGAGATCCTCCATATCTAAAATAGCCGAAGACGACAAGAAACAGAAATAGGGAGGGATAATATATGCCCAGTCCTTTATTATTCTTTATATTCATCATTGTCATAGACTTGATTTTGAAATCTGTAAAGGATAAAAAAAAGATAGAACAATCAAGGGAAAATAGAAATCAGGAGATACAGAAACAGCCTGAAAAACAAAGACCATTGGGAGACCTTCGCAAGTTATTAGAAGAGGAAGTTATGAAGGAGAAGCAAAAAGAAATTGCTCGAAGGCAAGGTACAACTCTGGAAAGTCAAAGATCAAAGTCCAAAGTAGTGGAAGTAAAGCCCAGGAAAGAGGAACCTGAAAACTTTACTAAAGAAAAACAATCTTGGGATCTTGTAAGAGAAGAGAAAAAAGTCAAGGAAATACCAAATGTGTCTTTATCTCAAACAGACAATAATCGAAAAGATTTAAAAAAAGATATTTTAAGGGGAATAATATTTTCAGAAATATTATCTGAACCAAAGTCTATTCAAAACAAAAGGAGAAGTTCGTAAATTTACGAGCTTCTTTCTTTATGACCTAACACAGCGAAGGCACTGAGCTGATGTAGGTCAAACGCAATGAGCACCAAATCTATACGAACGTAGTGAGTAAATA
>CAZIII010000241.1:0-3239 GCA_964539425.1 uncultured Tissierellaceae bacterium
TATAAATCAAGAAATACATGGACAAACTGCAGAAAAGATACATTACTTACTAGGACAAGCAGAGGATACTTCAGCTACAACGGAGGAATTGTCAGCGGGCATGGAGGAAACATCAGCCACCACATTATCAGTAAATGAGTCTGCATCTGAAATAGAAAGGGCAATATCTGATTTTGCTGAGAAGGTGGAAGAGGGAGCTAATACTTCCAGCGAAATAAGCGTAAAAGCTGATAAATTAAGCAATCAATTTATTAAAGCCAAGGATAAATCCATGGGCATATATACTACTGCTAGAGAAGAAATAGAAAAAGCCATAGTAGCATCAAGGGAAGTAGAAAAGATAAATGTATTATCAAATGCAATACTGGCAATATCTGAACAAACATCCCTATTATCACTAAATGCAGCCATAGAAGCAGCAAGAGCTGGAGAATCGGGCAGAGGATTTGCAGTAGTAGCAGATGAAATTAGAAAATTAGCTGAAAACTCTAATTCTACAGTAGGTGAAATACAAGAAGTAACTGAAATAATCACTAAATCCGTTGAAGAATTAACATCAAGGATATCTCAGGTAATGGATTTCTTAGAAAATGATGTAACCAAGGATTATGAGATGATGGTAGATGCAGTAAGCCAGTACAAAGAAGACGGTTCATCCATATATAATATAATTTCTGACCTAAGCGCAACATCGGAAGAACTATCAGCAACTGTAAATACCATAGCAGAATCAATGAAGGATATTTCAGTTACTGTAGAAGAATCAACAGTAGCTACTACTAATATAGCAGAGAAAAATATGAATATAGTAGAAGCCATAAATGAAATTAATTTAATAATTGAAAAGAATAATGATATATC
Organism: uncultured Tissierellaceae bacterium; assembly: GCA_964539425.1. GTDB lineage: Bacteria > Bacillota > Clostridia > Tissierellales > Tissierellaceae > JAVKTS01. The sequence goes on from CAZIII010000241.1 coordinate 862, forward strand.
CCAAAGACTAGAAGAAATAGTCTCCCAAGTCCAATTCTAGCAATAAGTTTGGATTTCGGTGCCAGGCACCGATTTCCAAACTTATTTTTATTTCCCAAAAAAGGAGGATTTCTAGAGTCTATGTCGAATACATTATATAACCAAATAAATTTAAGGAGGTAAAGTTATGTTACTAAGAAACAAAAGAATTTATAGTTTAGTATTGGCATTGCTTATGGTAGTGGGTATTATGATCCCATCTGTAACTTTTGCTGATGCTGAAACTGTAAAGATTACTATTTTGGGAACTACTGACTTACATGCTAACATTTATAATTGGTCTTATGAAGATGGGAAGGAAACTGAAGATTTTGGTATGGCGAAGGTTTATTCTGTAGTTGAGAAGGTAAGGGGAGAAAATCCTAATACACTCTTAATAGATAATGGGGATACTATTCAAGGTACAATATTATCCGATGATTTGTACAATTTTAATTTGAAATTAAAACACCCAGTAATTGATGTAATGAATTTTATGGGTTATGATGCAATGACATTAGGGAATCATGAGTTTAATTTTGGATTAGAAATGGTAAAGAAGATTAAAGAGGAAGCAAAGTTTCCTGTATTAGGGGCTAATGCTAATTATAAGGAAGATGGTTCATATTTAGTAGAGCCATATATAATTAAGGAAGTAGCGGGTGTTAAAGTTGGTATATTAGGCATTACTAACCCAAATATTCCAAGATGGGATGGACCTAAGGTAGGAGATTTAGAATTTGCAACACCATTAGAATCAGCAGAAAAACATATTAAAGAAATGAAAGAAAAAGGAGTAGATCTAATAATTCTTTCTACACATATGGGATATACTTCAGAATATGGTGGAGATGGAGCAGATGAAATTATTGCTAAATTCCCTGAAGTAGCTGCTGTATTAACAGGACATGCACATTCAACAGAAAACCAAAAGGTTGGAAATACTTTAGTTGGAGCGGCAAGAAATGAAGGCAGACAAGTTGTTAAATTCGACTTCGAATTAGCAAAAAAAGATGATGTTTGGGAAGTAGTAGATAGTACAGTTGATATTGTTGAAGTAAAAGAATATAAGGCATCAGAAGAATTAAAAGAATATGCAAAGGGATATCATGATAAGACATTAGACTTTTTAGTAGATGTCATAGGTAAGGCTAGTGGAGATTTTGCTCCCCCATCAGAAATACCGGGAATTCCAGAAGCTCAACTTAGAGATACAGCAGTAATTGATCTTATTAACGATGTTCAACTTAAAGCAACAGGTGCTGATGTTGCAGGAGCTGCATTGTTTGCTTCTGGTTCTAATTTGAGAACTGGAAATATAACTTATGCTAGTATATTTGAAATCTACAAATATCCTAATACTTTAGTAGGGGTAGAGGTTACAGGGGCTGAATTAAAGGCTTATATGGAATGGTCAGCTGCTTATTACAATACATTTGTTCCTGGAGATATTAATTTGAGCTTTAACCCTAAGATTAGAGTCTATAATTATGATATGTTCCAAGGAGTAGACTATAAGGTAGATGTATCTAAGCCTGCAGGAGAAAGAATTGTAGATTTAAAATTAAATGGAGAATTATTAAAAGATACTGATACTTTAAAATTAGCTATAAATAATTACAGATATGGTGGATTAAAGGATATGGGTATTATCAATGGTGAGCCATATTTTGAATCAGATCCAAAATCACTAAGATCCTATATTGCTGATTATATAGCAGAACAAGGTGTTATTGAACCTAAGGCTGATAATAACTGGGAAGTCATAGGAGCAGATTTTAATCACCCATTAAGGGACTATATTATTGGTGAAATTAAAGCTGGTAATATAGAGATACCTAAATCAGAAGATGGAAGAAATGTGAATGTTAAGGCTATTAATGCAGTTGATATGATAGCACAAGGTCTAATTCCAGAGGAAATATTAAAAGCAAATATGCCAGTTGCTGAAGAATATGTAGTTAAGTCAGGGGATGTTCTTTGGAAAATAGCTAAAATGTTTAACACTACTTGGGAGAAATTGGCAGAGTATAATAACTTGAAAAATCCTCACCTAATCTTCCCAAATCAAGTAATACTAATCAAGTAAGCTTAATTCTAACAATAAGTTTGGAATTCGGTGCCAGGCACCAAATTCCAAACTTATTTTATTTTGTCAAAAAAGAAGGATTTTTAGAAATTATGTAGAATAAGTTATATATATAGTGTAATGGGTATAATTGCACTAAGTAAAAATTTAAGGGGGTTTACGTATGAAATTTAGAAACAAAAGAATTTTGAGTCTGTTTTTATCAATAGCCCTAGTAATAGGTATATTGGTTGGAGCGGCACCAGCATTTGCTGAGGAAGCAGCTAAGGTA
>CAZIII010000242.1:0-3234 GCA_964539425.1 uncultured Tissierellaceae bacterium
AATTTCGAAGTGGGTGATACAGCTAAGTATGGGAGTACTACAGTTGGAACTATCGTAATGTCGCCAAATGTGTCTCAAGACATTGTTGGTGTAAAAGCGCCCATAACTCCACAGTGGATAAACACTAATGATGTGAAACTTGATTTGTACTTTGTAAATGGTAAAGCAGAATGTGTCGGGATAATTAATGGAATCTCTGGTACTTCTAACATAACTGCAACCTTCAAGTTGGAGCGTAAGGGGTTACTTGGATGGTCACTTGAGAACTCTTGGAGTAAAAGTTCAGTAGGAGAATCTCTATCGTTTTTTGAAACTGATGCTGTTGCAAAAGGTTATACATATCGCCTAAGTGTAACTGCGAAAGTTACAAGAAATGGAGTAACAGAAACAGTTAATACTTCAGTAGAAGGAAAGTACTAATTTAAGAGGAGGTAAATTTATGAGTTTGTTAAAATCAAACAGAAAATTATTTACTGTTTTCACATTAGGCCTCATAATGTCCTTAATAGGTATTATCCCCGTTTATGCATATAATTTGACGGGGTACAAGTGGCCAAGCAGTACGATTAAATACTACTATGACAATTATAATTCTAGTCGTGGAAAGTCCTATATTAGTTCAGGAGCTAGTGCTTGGAACGGTACAGATGCAACCTATTCATTTAATGCATCATATAATATATATGCTTCCGAAGTGTCAATGCCAAATGTGGAATGGGATGGATTAACTCAGGGAACTGCGAGTGGTAGTTATTATAATAGCCTCACGATATCTCTTAATATGGCTAAAACTCAGACTTGGAATAGTGATGGTGCATTAAAATCTGTTTCTGTTCATGAATTTGGTCATGGGTTAGGACTCCATGAGAATGGCACAACAAAAACAATTATGAATGCATATACTTGGGGAACTAACAGCAGGTATGGTGGTTATGGATTAACTACTCCACAGACTGATGACATAAACGGTGCAAATTCCATTTATTAGGAGGTGTAAAATATGAAAAAAACAGAAAAAATAACTTCTATTGCTGTATTAGTATTAATTGCAGTGGTTATAAGTTCTACATTTTTAGGTAATAATTTCAATAAAAAGGAGACAGAATTTTTATCTGCAAGCTGGTTTTATAACTACAGAGATATTGAAGAAATTTCCCAAGCAAGTGATGCTATTGCGTTAATTAAGGTAGATGGAGTAGTAGATAGCTATGATGTCCAAGATATTCCAATTACGGAATATAAGGTTGATGTTGTAACGTCAGTTTATAACACCAATAAAGGTGATACTTTTACAATTGTGATGACAGGAAAAGAGACAAATGATAAAATTATTGAGGTAAATGATGACCCACTATTACAGAAAGGTGAAGAATTTTTAGTTTTCTGTAAAAAAAATACAGATGGAACTTATAGGATCATAAGTGGTCCACAGGGAAGACTGGCACATTCCAATGGGAAACTAAGTTCTTTGAATGCAGTAGATGCTCGTGTGAAGGCAGAAAATCCGTATTCTAACATAACAGTAGTAAATGCTGATGTAAACGAGTTGATAAGTCAAATAAAATCGTATGTTGGCGTAGAATAAATAGGTATATAATTAGGGTATAGTAAAAAACCATTTGCATAGATAATGATGCAAATGGTTTTTTCTTGTATAATAGGAAATTGTTCTATTTAGAGAAATAAAGAATAAAAAATGCTAAATAAAAACTAAATAGAGAACTCAAAGAGGCGAAGTCTTCGGTCAACTTATGATCGATAGGCTTCGCCTCATTTTTATTTCAAAAACTAAAAGAAAGGACTGAGAACAATGTCAAGGTATTTTATGTATGGTACATCATTGGGAGAGATAGAACAGCTGATGATGCTGGCACCTAATTTCCCTCAAAGAAGAAGTGGAATAGTCATTAATAATCATTTTAATTGTAAGGGAGGTATTAATATTTGTAATGGCTGTGTAACAAAGGTTGAAAGCAGAAGTAATCCTAATGATTGTTTTTGTTTCAAAGAAAAAATAGAGGCAGATGAAATTAAATATTCAGATCTGATAAAAGATTGCTTTGGAAGAATAAAAAATTATGTTCTAAAAAACAGATTGAAATTACTTAGCAGCAAATTTACTGGTGAACTATTTCTAAATAATAGCCATAAGGACAGATTTTATCTTGTACACCATGAGCAAAACATTGATGTATGGGAAAGTTCACCAATCTATCTTGCAGTAATATTTCTTCTTACTGCTGATGAAGTATTATGGAACATCTCGGAGAATGCAGTCTGCTTAAATAGATTTGATTTTTCAAATATACATCTTAAACAAATCAGTACAGAAGGCTATGCCCTTTACCAAACAGCAAAAACTATATGGTCAGGAAAAGAATATATAAGAATCAGTGAGATAGCAGATAAAGAACTTATTGATGATACTGCATTTAAGATAATAATCAATGCATCATTAATTGCAAAGTATGGTGCAGATGTATTTTCAATTAAAAAATAGAATGGAGGAGAGATATGCTAATTAGATTAAAAAGAATCGACAGAAAAGAAGATGAGTCAATTATGTTTAATTTTCCTTATGAGGAAAGTGAAATATCCAATGTATATAATCAGCTGGAGCTTGAAACTTCAATTGTTCCCAACTGCTATATCGAAAAAGTAGTTTATGATCCAGATATCAATGAAGTTCTAAAAGGTAAAGAGTGCAATATCGATGAACTAAATTTTCTATTTAAGAGGATGGATAGTTTCGATACAAAGGAAAGAAAAGTGTTTTTTGCTTCAGCCTTTGCAGAAAATACTGAGACAATAGCAGAGTTAATCAATCTAAGCTTTAATACTCATTGCTATAGCCTTGTAAGTGACTTTAATAATCTGGAAACTGTAGGAAAAGATTTATATCTATCAGAAAAGCAAGCAGTAGCTACTAGAGAATTAGAAGAGCTTGATGGTGGATCCTTTGCAATGGAGGTAATAAAAAATGGTGAGATGAATAGAAAGATAATTACAACAAAATCTATTTTTGTAAGTTCTAATGAGATTGTTTTAAATTGTATCGAATAAAGCCTTTAAGAGTTCAAGAACTTTTGAAGGTTTTATTGCTTACAATTTACAAGTATTATAATGCAAATTGCAGGCACTGAATTGCAAAAAAACGGCACAACAATGTCTACTATTTAAGAAATATATCCTTCCACCAAGGGGATACCAGATACTTACGACATCATTATTGTA
>CAZIII010000243.1:0-3214 GCA_964539425.1 uncultured Tissierellaceae bacterium
TTTACAAATATATTTGCAAAAGAATATGCAATACTGAATATTGAAGATTTAAATAGATTTGCAGAAAATACTGTTGTTACTCCTGAATTATTATTCAATGAAGGAATAGTTAAAAAAGGAAAAGCAATAGATGGAGTTAAGATACTTGGAGATGGAGAAATTAGCATCAAACTTACTGTACAGGCACAAAAATTTAGTAAAACTGCCGCTGAGAAGATTGAAGCTGCAGGAGGAAAGGTAGAGGTGATATAAATGCTTTCAACCTTAAGGAATGCCTGGAGAATACCAGAGATTAGAAAGAAAATTATATTCACATTATTAATGCTATTAGTTTTCAGGCTAGGCTCTAGTATACCAGTGCCATACATGAATAAACAAGTTATAGCGGATATTTTTCAAACATCTAAAGGTGGAATCTTGCAACTCCTTGACCTAATGGGCGGTGGAACATTTAGTAACTTCAGTGTATTTGCTACTAATATATATCCATATATTACAGCTTCAATTGTTATACAATTACTCACTATAGCTATTCCAAGATTAGAAGAATTAGCTAAAGAAGGCGAAGAAGGCAAGAAGAAAATCACTAGATATACAAGATATGCAGCTATAGGATTAGCATTAATCCAAGCAATAGGTTATACTTATGGCTTGTTTAGTTCAGCATTAATGACTACAAATAAATTACAAGAAGTAATAGTCATAGTTTCAATGGTAGCTGGTACCGCATTCTTAATGTGGATCGGAGATATGATTACAGAAAAAGGTATAGGTAACGGTATATCACTTATAATCTTTATAGGTATAATATCAAAATTACCAACAACTTTGATTAATACTTTTAATTTAATAAGAGTAGGCGAATTAAATATAATAAAAGCTTTGATTTTTGGTATAGTATTTTTGGGAATTATTGCCTTTGTTGTTGCATTACAAGAAGGGGAAAGAAGAATTCCTGTGCAATATGCTAAAAGAGTAGTAGGAAGAAAAATGTACGGTGGTCAGTCAACTCATATACCTATTAAAGTATCAATGTCTGGAGTTATGCCAGTAATATTTGCATCATCTTTACTAGCATTCCCACAGACAATTGCAATGTTTACTAAAGGTGGATTAACAACATGGATTGAAAAATGGTTAACACCTTCAGGATCAATAGGTATTTGGATATATTCCATATTAAATATTATATTGATTATGTTCTTTACTTATTTTTATACAGCTATTCAATTTAACACTGTAGAATATGCGAAGAACTTACAACAAAATGGTGGATTTATTCCAGGAATTAGACCAGGAAGACCAACATCAGAACATTTAAATAAAACAGTAAATAGAATTACATTTGTAGGTGGTTTTGCATTAGCGGTTTTAGCTTCATTACCAATTATACTATCTAAATTATTTAATATGGATGTTAACTTTGGTGGAACAGCTATTATTATAGTTGTTGGGGTTGCTTTAGAAACAATTAAGCAAATAGAAGCGCAAATGTTAATGAGACACTACAAAGGATTTTTAAATTAAACTATAGGAGACGATTAAAGTGCGACTAATTTTACTAGGACCACCTGGTGTAGGTAAGGGTACTCAAGCATCAGCTATAGTTCGAAAATACAATATACCACATATATCAACAGGGGACATATTCAGAGCAAACATAAAAGAAGGCACTGAATTAGGAAAAGAGGCTAAAAGCTATATGGATAGAGGCCTTTTAGTACCTGATGATCTTGTGGTTTCAATTGTGAAAGATAGATTAACTAAAGAAGATTGCAAAGATGGATTTCTATTAGATGGATTCCCAAGAACAATTTATCAAGCAGATGCATTAGGTGTTGAACTTAATGAAATGGGTATAAAACTTGATAAAGTTGTAAATATTGATGCAGATAAGGAAATTTTAATAGAAAGAGCTATTGGCAGAAGAATTTGCAAAAAATGTGGCGCTACTTATCATATTACATTTAATCCACCTAAGAGTGAGAGTATTTGTGATTTTGATGGGGAAGAATTATTCCAAAGAGATGATGATGTTAGAGAAACAGTTGCTACTAGGATAGAAGTGTATCTGAAAGAAACCCAACCTCTAATAGATTACTATCAAGGAAAAGGGCTAATATTTAATGTTAATGGAACTAGGCCAATAGATGAAGTTTTTGAAACTATAGTAGAAGCTTTAGAGAATTAACAAAGAGGAAAACAATCTTTTCTTTGATATTAAGCAGCTCTAATAAAGCTATTATAAAGAGGTGATTTATAATGGATTCAAATAATGACATAGCCATTGGTCAAGTGGTTAAGTCTAGAGCTGGAAGGGATAAAGGAAAAATTTTCTTAGTTATCAATATAATTAATGATGAAAATGTATTGATTATAGACGGAGACATGAGGAAATTAGAAAATCCAAAACAGAAAAAGTTAAAACATTTGATTGTATACAACACTGTTGTATCCGAATTAAGTTATAGATTAGAAAATAATATTGAGATTAATAACGCATATATTAGAAAACTATTAGGACCTTTCAATAGGTGTTTCTAAATTTGTTTGAACAGGAGGTTCGAAAACCTAATGCCGAAAGATGATGTTATTGAAGTTGAAGGTACAGTAGTAGATGCTTTACCTAATGCTATTTTTAAAGTAAAACTGGAGAATGGTCATGAAATACTGGCACATATTTCAGGTAAACTAAGGATGAATTATATAAGGATACTTCCTGGAGATAAAGTAACAATAGAACTGTCACCCTACGATTTGACTAGAGGCAGAATAACCTGGCGAAACAAGTAGCATAGGAGGGATTTAAATGAAAATTAGACCATCAGTTAAGAAGATGTGTGAGAAATGCAAGATAATTAAAAGACATGGAAAAGTCATGATTATTTGTGAAAATCCAAGGCACAAACAAAAACAAGGTTAATTATTTAATTATAATACGCGGCTGCTTTTGTATATGTAGATTTTATAGGAGGTGTAAACATTAATGGCTAGAATATCAGGCGTTGACTTACCAAGAGATAAGAGAGTTGAAGTTGGTTTAACTTACATTTTTGGTATAGGTAGACCAAGATCAAATGAAATATTAACAAAAGCTGGTGTTAATCCAAACACTAGAGTAAAAGATTTAACAGAATCTGAAGTAGCAAGCCTTAGAGCTGTTATAGACGGTTATCATGTAGAAGGTGATTTAAGAAGAGAAGTTGCCTTAAAC
>CAZIII010000244.1:0-3171 GCA_964539425.1 uncultured Tissierellaceae bacterium
CACGTTGAGTGCTGTGTGTCGTTAAACAGAAATAAATAAAGAGAGTTTAAAATCAAACTTATTTAAACAAATAATATATTTACTTGCATATTAAAAAAAGAGTAAAATTAGAATGTTAATTAACATTTTATTTTACTCTTTTTTTAAATAGTTAAGCCAAACTAAGGTCATTATCGTCTAATAAGTGTAAACATAAAGATAAAGAAAGGAAGGTGATTAATATGGATATGTTAGTGAAAAAAGCTCAAAGGGGTAATGATAAAGCATTTTTGAAGCTTTTTCAAACATATGAAGAAGAACTATATCGAATTGCTTTTTTATATGTAAAAAATAAAGAAGATGCTCTGGATGTAATTCAAGAAACCGCATATCGTTCGTTCAAAAATTTGAGTTCCCTAAAGAATACAGAGTATTTTAAAACTTGGTTGACAAAGATTACAATCAATTGTGCTATTGACCATATAAGAAGAAATAAAAAGATAGTTCAATTAAATCCAGAGCATGTAGAATATATAGAGTCATATGATGAAGATATTCCTCTTAAATTAACATTAGATGAACTTATGGATGCATTAAATGAAGATGAAAAGAGTATTGTTATCCTAAAATATTATTATGAGTATACCTTTAAAGAAATATCAGAGATATTAGAAATTCCATTAGGGACAGGAAAATCTATATTATATCGAGCATTAGGTAAGCTTAGAAAAAAAGCCGAGGAGGTTAAATTTTATGAAAAAGATAATTGAAAGAGAATTAGATAGTATTGAGATTCCTAAAGAGTTAAATGAAAGAAGTAAGATTGGGATACAAAAGGCGAGTTTAGAAATCAAAGGGGGAAATAAAATGAATAAGCATATAAGGAAGGTAGCAGGGGTAGCAGCTGCACTTGTATTATCAATTAGTTTAATTGCAGTAAATAATCCTACTTTAGCAAATTCTATAAAAGGATTTTTCAAAGATATTACTAATTGGAATGGTGCTATAACAGGTACTGAGTACGAACAAGCTACAGAAGAAATTGGCATTAGTACATCAAATCTCATTGTAGAATCAAATAAGGTATTATTACCAATAGAGGTTACTTTTAAAAATATAAATGAAGCTCCATTTAATGATATTGAAGCTTTAACTATAGGTAAATTAAAAATTAATGATAGTTCAGGTAGTGAAATTGATTATGAAATAATTCAGATTGAGGCAATTTCAAAAGAAGATTATAGCTTTGAAATTGAAGATGAAAATAACTTATTAACAGAAATAGAAAGCCAAGATTCAAGTAACAGAAGGTTTAAAGCTAACTTGGTTATTAATAAAGATGAATTAAGTTCAGGTGATAAGTATACATTAATAATAAAATCTTTTTATGGACACAAAAAAGCCGATGCCCCTATAGAAATCAAAGGTAATTGGGAACTTGATTTTACAGTAGAATAAAAGGGTTTAAAGACTATTAAGATTATTATTTAACTTTAAAGTGTGAGAACATACTGTATATGATAATACAAATAACATAATTGTTTAAACTAAACTATCTCTTAGGTATAGAAAACCATAAGAGGTAGTTTTTTAATGTATCTTAATAAATATAAAATAGAGACATTGAATCAAGATGGACATAAATAGACTAAGCAGGGGGTATTAGTGTAGGAGAAATTTCTTAGTTTATTGTGAATATATGAAAGAAGGTAGATACAGTATGAAATCTTATATAGAGAAAGAACTTATAAAAATACAGATTAAGCACATACAAAAGGAAATTGACAAGGTTGAAATGATAATTAGACACAGATACGATGACACTATATTACTGATAACACTTAGAAGTGATTTTGAAGTAGATTTAGATGATGTAGAAACTTTAGGAGAAAAGTTATTCCTTTATAAAACATGGTATGAACAATTGCTTTATTTAAAAAACCAGCTACAGGAATATTATGAGCCTATAGACGAAGAATTCTACACTTAGGTGCTTATAAAAGATATTTTATGCAAAGAGTGCTATTCATATAAAAAATAAAATGTATCATAAAAATCATTAAAGTGATACATAGAATTAGGAGTGTACATAAATGGGCATTAAGACACTAAATAAGTTTAGATAGAAATTTAATATTTGAAAATGGAGGTTAGAATATGAAAAAATTTCAAGTAGTTAGAAAATATTCAGAATTTGAAAAGGCCATAAAAGACAAAGACTGTTGTGAAGTAATTGTAGTCATAAGAGGTGAAAGGGACAGGCAGTCTTTATATGATGTTATAAGTGAAAGTAGAGGGGGAGAGGAAATTATTATAGACAACATAGCGAGTGTTTTTTCATCACCTACTGAAATAAAAGAGGTAGTAGATTTAGCACTAAATAAGAACATAGTAATCAGAACAGTAGATGGTAGTTTTAGTACAGAAGATTTTGAAGATATACCAGTTATGGTGTATTTGTTGAATAGCATTATTGAAATTACAAATTATCAGGAAAAATCAAATAAAAAATATCCTGCAAGATTTTTAGAAGTAGTAGAGAGGTATATGGACAAAAATATATCAGAAATTGAAGCAACAAATATATTAAATATCCAAAGAGCACATTTTTATAGATTGCTAAGAGACTTCGGAGCAAGTAGAAGAAAGGTAGATAATTGAGATAATGTATCAATACTTTTAAGTTATGGGTATAAAAAAATCCTGTTGCAAATAGTAGGTTAAACAGTAATCATAACTTATAGTCAAAAGAGAGGAGTGTAAAGGCATGATTTATGGTTATACAAGGGTAAGCACAAAAGGACAAGCTAAAGATGGTAATTCTCTTGAAAATCAAGAAATTATACTAAAAGAACATGGGGCAGAAGTAATATATAGTGATAGTGTAACGGGGAGAAATTTGGATAGACCTAATTTGAAGAAGCTCCTATCAGAGATAAAAGAGGGAGATATGCTAATTGTAACTAAACTTGATAGGATTGCAAGGTCTTTAACACAAGGCAGTGAGCTGGTTAATAAATTAATAGATGCTGGCATAAAAGTAAACATTTTAAATATTGGAATTATGGATAATACACCTTCGAGCAGACTAACAAGAAATATATTTTTTTCCTTTGCCGAGTTTGAACGAGATATGATAGTTGAAAGAACTCAAGAGGGAAAAATGATAGCAAAACAATCTAAAGATTATAG
>CAZIII010000245.1:0-3156 GCA_964539425.1 uncultured Tissierellaceae bacterium
GGTTCCAGAAGCTCAACCAGAACCCGAGCCTGAGCCAGAAGTAAAAGATGAAGAAATAGTAGAAGAAGCAGTTCCAGAAGCTAAACCAGTAGCAACATTACCAAAGACTGGAGCAGCAAGTCCATTAATGACATCAGGATTTGGAACATTATTATTAGCAGCAGGCTTATTCCTTAGAAAAAGAAGAAGATAGTTATATAAAGTAGGAGATGCTAGAGTAATATACTCTAGTATCTCCTTTTATCTAGCAGGCCATTATAGTTAAATAATTAAGATATAACGGCAACTTATGTTTAATCAATTCCGTAGGTGGTATATATTACATATCACCTTAGTGGATTACATTAACAAAGTAAATATACATAACCCATATACAAATTACAGGGGCAAAACTATCGAAAGATAGTGACGCAAAGCTATGAATCTAAAGTTAGAATTAACTATGATCGTCAAGCTGCTATGTTAACACATGGCAGCTTTTTGTGTTCTAAGGAGTTATGCTATTGGAATAATCGCTATAAGTTGTAACCATAGATATTGATATTGCATATAAGAAATACTAAGGCATTTGTCTTGTTAATTCTTATATGTATTACCAAACATCTTAGGGCTAAGATATTAATAACTAGGAATTTTAAAAGGAGTGAATATGATGAAAAAAGGATTTAGATTTTTAAGCTTATTGATTGCAGTATTTATGATTTTAGGAAGCATATCGTTTAATAACTTTTCATTAGCAGAAGGAAATTTAGGGAGTTTAAAAGTTCATAAGATGGTAGATGGTAATGCAGGTTTTGACAGGAATGATGAATTTACATTCAATCTAAAAGGTGACCCTAGTGACCAAAACACAAACCATATTGATCAAAATAGAACATTGGTAAAGAATAGTAATCAAGGGAATGAAGTAAACTTTGACGACCTACCATATGGCTGGTATATCCTAACTGAGACAGATTTTGATGAAGAAAAGTATGAATTCGATTATATTACTAATAAGAATAAAAAAGATGATTTGGGATCAATGGTTTATATTGATGGGCCGGAAATTCAAAGATGGGTTATGAATAAGACTAAGGGTTCACAGGAGCCAACTGAACCTAAATATAGTCTTGAGATTAATAAAATTGTTTTAGGAGATTCTACAGGTGCAATACCAAAATTCAGATTTAACCTAAGTGGAGAAGATAAAAATGAAACAGTAAGTTTAAGTGGTTTGGAAGCACGATTTGATGATCTAGAAGCTGGAACCTATACCTTAACAGAGCTTGATTATGAGGGATACGAATCAAGTATAGAAGGTGGAAGGACAATTGTGCTACCAAACAGTGAACCAGGCATGGATGGGGATACCTTCTACCTTACAGTTACAAATACAAAATTACCACCAACAGATACAAACTATCGTGATGTAATAATTAAGAAAGATTTTAAAGGAATACCAGTTCCAGTAGTTTCAAACTCAATATTACGTTTCAGATTTGAATTGTGGATAGGTGGAGAGTTCTATGATTATGCAGAAACTAATAGTGATAATGAAGCTATATTTGAAAATGTTCCACCAGGTGTATACACTTTAAAAGAGATCTTAACAGATGCACAAAAATTAATATTTGAAGATGTTGAAGAAAAGGAAATAACAGTGCTGGATTGTGAGCCTTACTATGAACCTAGTTATGAAGATATACCTTCCAACTTATCTGTAGAATTAGAAGAATGTTCTCCGGTAGAAATAACATTCACAAACACCTATAGGACTAAGAAACCTGATGGTCCAAAAGGTAGCATAACTGTTATTAAAACATTTAGTGATGGACGAAGTCCAGAATATATTGAATTTAACCTAGATAACAATGAAGAACTGGTGCAAAAGACTAATTCTGATGGAGTGGCAATATTTGAAGAATTAGAGGAAGGAACTTATAAGTTATATGAAGTAGAAGAAGAGGGCTATGAAAGCAGCATTAAGGATGGAATGGAAATCATTCTATCTAACGATAGCCTGGGTAATATGAATCAAACAGTAGAAGTATTAAATGAATGGAAAGGCACACTCATCATTCAAAAATATATCAGTGGAAGATATGGAGAAGATCTACCTGGTTTTGTATTTGAATTATGGCAAGATAATAAAAGAGTAGCAGGACCTGAAACAACTTTAGGACCAGGTACTGTAACCTTTGAAAATTTATCAGAAGGAACTTATGAAATAAGAGAAATAAATAGTCAAGGACATCAACCCATGGGACCATTTACTGTAGAAGTAAATCCTGAAAATGCAAATGAATCCCATGTTGTTCACCATACTTTTGAAAATGCAGTAATTCCTAGAGAGAATATATTAGTACAAAAATTAGTAAGGGGAGGCTCAAATCTAAGTGGGTTTACCTTTAGATTATTTAGAGTAACAGAAACAGGAGAAGAACATGTAGCCAACTTAACAACAGAATTATCTGGGCTACTAAACTTTGGTAGTCAAGAATATGGAGAATATGTTCTATATGAAGATACTAGAGGCGGTTATATAATGGGTATAGGTTCCCTTGCTAGTGGTAATGGATTGTACTTTACTCACGGACCTGATTATCCAAACCTATTAGAAGTGGTTAACAGAGTGATACCAAATGACCCAGACCCAACACCAGACCCAACACCAGACCCAACACCAGACCCAACACCAACACCAACACCAACACCAACACCAACACCAGATCCGGAACCAGAGCCAGAATTACCAGAAGTAGAAATAATACCAGACCCAGTACCACAAGCCCAACCTCAACCTGAGCCAGAAGTAAAAGATGAGACAGTAGAAGTTCCTGAAGAAGAGGAAGAAGTTGTAGCAGAGCCAGTACCAGAAGCTCAACCTATAGCTACACTACCAAAAACAGGTACAGCAAGTCCATTTATGGCATCAGGATTTGGAACATTATTATTAGCAGCAGGATTATTCCTTAGAAAGAAAAGAAGATAATTAATAGAAGTTAATAACTTGAAGCATATAGGAAATTAGTGTAAACTATTATAATAGTTTACACTAATTTTTTAATGGAGGGCCTATGTTAATTACCATATTACTAATGTTAAAATTCATTTTATTCACCAATTTAATAAAAGTAGAAACCAGTAGAATTCCTATTATATTAATTAGTTCTT
>CAZIII010000246.1:0-3147 GCA_964539425.1 uncultured Tissierellaceae bacterium
TGACAAAAGTACTGATTACACATCATGACGATGACCATATGGGGGCTTTATATGAGATTAAAGAAAGATATCCACATATTAAGGTAGTTTCAAGTGGAATAGAAAGTGAGTATATTTCTGGTAAAAGGAAATCACTTAGACTGTTGCAAGCAGAGGAAATACTAAAGGTCATGCCAGAAGAACAGAAACAATTTGGTATTGATTTCTGTGAAAACTTAAGAAAAGTTAAACCTGTCAATGTAGATATAACAGTTAATGATGGAGATAATTTTGATTGGGCAGGAGGGTGTCAGATTATATCTACTCCTGGTCATACACCGGGTCATATTTCGCTATTTTTAACAGAGACTAATTCCATAGTAACAGGTGATGCGGCAGTTATAGAAAATGGTGAATTGGTAATTGCAAATCCTCAATTTACACTTGACCTAAATATAGCTGAAGATTCATTAGAAAAGATTATATCTATAAATGCAGATAATTATTATTGCTATCATGGAGGAAAATTAATTAGATCCACGACTAGGTAATGAAATTTTAGATACAAAAGCTCAAAGTAAATATGAAAAAGGAAGTTTACAACTCAATCGCTTTCGACATATAATTCACGATATAAATAAAAATAAGTTGTAATTAAGAATATGGGAGTGATCAAAGTGCATTCCAAATGTTAGAAAGAACAATCTACATTTGGAGATGCACCTTTTTATTGTATATTACTTGATTATGTGCAGGGATGGTTTCATATAATTGACACAATATAGGTTTAATGGTATCATCAGTAATACAAGTAATATATGTATGATTTGTGTTACTTTGAATTACTTATGAAAGGGGAAAGGTATGATGGATAATAATATAAAGTTACCTAATGAAAAGATAGATGGAAAATATATAGGTTCAGTTAAAGTGGGATCGAAGGGACAGATTGTAATTCCTAAGGAGGTACGAGATTTGTTTAATATTAAGACAGGCGACACTTTAATTATGCTTGCTGATATTGAAAGAGGGGTAGCAATTCAAGGATACGAGTTGTTTCAGAAGTTCTCAGATGAGACGTTTGGCAAATCAAATAAATAATTAGGAAGGATACTTAGAGGATGATAGAGGTTATATTGATAATAATTCTAGTATTGATTTTATTTTTAGTTGGATCTTATTTTTATACGAATGTAACTTATATTAAAAAATCTCTTAAAAAAATTTATAAGGCAGGATTTGTAGAAAAACAGCTGAAGCTAAAAGATGGTACCATATTAAATTATGGAGAAGGGGCAAGAAATGGGAAGACACCACTATTATTAATTCATGGTCAGGGTATGACTTGGAAGGATTATGCAAAGGTATTACCTGACCTATCTCAGCATTATCACGTATTTGCCATCGATTGTCATGGACATGGAAAGTCATCTATGGAACCAGAGAAATATTCAGCAAAAGCTATGGCTGAGGATTTTATAAAATTTATAGATACTGAAATAGGAAGAAAAACAGTTGTCAGCGGACATTCGTCTGGCGGTATGATTGCAGCCTGGATGGCTGCCTATTTTCCAGACCATATACTTGGTACTATTATAGAGGATTCACCATTTTTTTCAACTGAGCTAGATAGAAGAGAAAATACCTATGTATGGGTATACAGCTTCCAACTATATGAAGATTTCAAGAATCAAGATGAAGAGGAAGATTACTTAAAATATAGTTTGGAAAGAAGCTATTGGAAGAGAATGTTTGGAGAGCCTATATGGAACAAGATTTCAAGTGATGCAGTAGAATATCATAAAAAGCACCCTGATAAACCTGTGCATTTAAAGTATTTACCTCCAGTTATGAATAGAATGTTTGAAACTATGACTTATCCATTTGATCAGAGATTTGGTGAGACATTTTATGATAATTCATGGTTTAAGGATTATGACCAAGTAAAAGTGCTATCAAAAATTAAAAGCCCAACGGTGTTTATTAAAGCAAATACAACTTATGATGGAGATTTATTAGTAGCAGCATTATCAGATGAAGATGCAAATCGTGTAGTTAGTTTGCTAGAAAATGGAGAAAGAATCGATGTGGATTCTCCAGGCCATGATATACATTACGACAAACCTGAAAAGTTTATTAAGATTGTGATTGAATTTTTAAATGAATTACAATAGATGTCTTAACCTTCAAACTAAATAATATATCTTGCATAATTATTGAAAGATTTAATAATAGATTGAATAGGGATAGATTAGTAGAGTATTTATATAATATATATCAATATTATTATACTGAATAAATAATTTATCGAGATGGAGGGATAGTATGCAAATAAGTGTTATAAAAGAGAATAATATTGAAATCGCAATTATAAATAGTAAAGATATACTGATAACAGATGTACAATCAGCACTGGATTTTTTTGCTACAGTAGATTATGAAACAGGATGTAGTCGTATGATTATAAATAAATCATCAATATGTGAAGAGTTTTTTGATCTAAGCACCAAGATAGCAGGAGAGATATTGCAAAAATTTATAAATTATCGAAAGAGAATAGCTATCATAGGGGATTTCTCTTTATATACAAGTAAGAGTTTGAAAGATTTTATTTATGAATGTAATAAAGGAAAAGATATATTCTTTTTGCCAAATGAAAAACAAGCTATTGAAAAACTAAGTATAGATTAGTTCTTACAATAATCAATAATATTTCTATATTGTGATCTAAGTATTAGTTATAATCAAATGGATAAATAGGAAATTGTTGAGTTGAAATAAATTAAAGCACTGTCAATTATCATTGCGCTTTGACAAGAATTATGAAATTCCAATTTGAACAGGAGGGATAATGATGGAATTCAGTAAAGCAGAATTAGAAAAGGCAATATCCTTTATATCTTCTACCATTATTAATTGTGAAAAAATGCAACTTAAGTTTTCAGAAGGGACATCGCAACATTCACTCTTAAGAAATAGAATTAAAGCACTCTATATTTCTAAGTCTCTTCTGTCAGGTGATAAAACAATAAATTATATAAGTAAGGAGTTGAGAGAGGCACTACCTCCTATAGTTTCAATCATAAATAAAACCACAAAAGCTCAAAATAAATGTAAGCGTACAATAATCTCATGGATTTAAAAGTGTCAAAAATCATGGGATAATAT
>CAZIII010000247.1:0-3111 GCA_964539425.1 uncultured Tissierellaceae bacterium
ATCATTATTTCTTCTTGGTTTTCTGCAAATATCAATGAAGGTATAGCAATTATAATAGAAAGTATAATTACTAATTTGTAAATTTTCCTCACTCAACTACCTCCTTTATAAAAAGTTTTTAGGATCTACAAAGCTAGCATTTATCAGTACTTCAAAATGTAAATGTGGGCCTGTAACATTACCAGTGCCACCTACCCTTCCAATAGCATCTCCTGCATATATGGCTTGTCCTACTGAAACATAAATAGTACTACAATGTGCATATCTAGTTACCATACCATTTCCATGGTCTATGATTATAAAGTTTCCATATCCACCACTAACTCCTGCGTAGGTGATAGTTCCGTCTTTAACTGCATAAATAGGTGTATTATTATTTCCACCTATATCAAGGCCATTATGAAACTTTATTACATTTTGAATTGGATGAAGCCTATTTCCATAAGGTGAAGTTTCTACCCCTACTCCATTTGTTGGATGAATAAATTTTCCACCATAAAGTTCTATTTCCTCATCTGTTAATTTATCAGCAGGTTCATAAAATAAATCCCCTGACAAATCCAAATTATCAAATACCTCATCTGCTGTTTCCATAAGCCTTTCAACCCATTCTAATTGCTCTTCATCAAAGCCAAGTTCATCCTTTATATCCCAATAAGATCTATAGGATATTATTATTATCTTTCTATAAAATGTTTCATATATTGGATATCCTTCTTCATCATAGTCTACAATTTCTTCCCAAACTTCTATTTCCACTTCATAAAAAATCATCTTTTCAAAGATTTCCTTCATATAATCAAATTCTGATTTATTTGTTTTAAAATCCTGCTCTATTTTTACTGCCAAAATTGCCATTATTTCTATAAAATTCACATCATAAGGCTTACCATTTTCATCTACTCCATAAACTTCTAAATCATCATAATTTTCTTCCCCATCTCTTATTTCATCTGCTATTATTTCATCAAATTCTGCTTTGAACTCCTTGTATTTATTGTGGTATATGATATTTTGTTCATCAGTGGTTAAGATTACATTGTTGATTAACATATCTGAAGACCCACCACCACCTGCCATGGAAAGTATAGGCAGTAGTATAACTATTAGTAAGAGTCCGCCTAAGGCTAATTTCCCCTTGAAAATTCCTATTAATTCCTTGCCCTTATTGAACAAGTCTTTAACCCTTTTAAATTTTTCCTTTTTATCAAGGTTTGATAACTTTTCTTTTTTCTTCTTATTTTTAAATAACTCTAACTTTCTCTTTCTTTCTATTCCTTTTTCCTTAGTGAACAAATCAGACTCCCTAGAATTACTCCTTTGCTTTGTTTTAATATTTTTAATTGTATGCACTTCTCTTTTTTGATTGTTTATCTTAGCTATTCTTTCCCTTTTATTATTTATCTTCCTAGGGGAAAACTTATCTTCTACATATTTTAGAGTGTCATATACTTCTGTACTTGCTATTATAGAGTTAACTCCTGTATCTACTGTTTTATCACTACTTTTAATTACTTCCCTGCCTGTATTTTTAACTATCTTTACAGAAGCATTTTTTACTTGTATGGATTTTTTCTTAAACCCCCTGATACTTAAAAAATGTTTTAGTAATCTTCTGTTTTGTTTTAATATCCTTAGATTAATATAAGTTTTAGATAAGGCAGTTACCCCTACATCCCTAGTATCATCTTCAGACTGGATACTCTTAAGTATCTTAGTTCTTATAAGACCATCCCTATTTACTGGCCTTGAATTTACACTAGATATAGGATCAATAATCAAATCTTTCTTTGTCTTATCTTCTTTAATGTTTTTCCTGTCCATGATATTAGTTCTTAGTCTCGGACTACCATAGCCTAGTCTCATTGGGCCTATCTTTCTTGTAACCAAATTATTTATATTCTTATTCTTAATAATATAGGCAATTCTGGTGTTTTCATTTTTTCCTTCAGCTTCAGATAAACTAATATTAAGATTTTCCTTTCTTTTGGAATTAATTATTGAGCCCCTGCCAGATTTAGTTGCTAGTATATATTCCTTATCTTTGAGATTGTTATTTTTCTTTGATACTATTGCCCTTTTAATACCTATTGTTTTTACTTCTTTTCCTAATACTTTTGAGTTAGAATCTACTTTAGTTATAGGGGAATTCATGTTTTCTTTATTACTTATTCTTGAACTAGGATTTGTGCTAAATACTTTATTACCTTGAACTACAGGTCCAAACTTATTATCTTTCCTAGAAATTATTGCTCTTTTGATGCCTATATTCTTAGATTCATTAGTTAATGTATTTACATTAACCCCTTCCTTAACTCTAAATGATTTCACTCCGATAGAATTAGTGCTGGCTACTAGACTAGGCCTATCTGTGCCTATAGTCCTTTTTATCTCATTCCTTATTTCCCTGTTTTTCTGGGATAGGATTTCTTTTTTTACCCCTATTTTCTGCTTACCTTCACCAGAAGTATTTGCAATAACCTTTTCCCTGATTTTAGAGGATACTATCTTTTGACTTGTCTTCTCTTGAACTATAGGTATATTTCTAAGCTTAGTTTCTACTTTTATTTCACTATTTATATTAGAAGCACCAAATTTATTTTCCCTAAATTCCTTAGATAAGATAACCCCCTTGCCCTTATTTGAATCTATATCCGAAATATTAAAATTATTAGTTTTTTGAGAAATCCCCACTTCTCTTTTTATTTCATTTTTTATCTCATTATTCTTCTGGGATAGTATTTCTTTTTTTACTCCTAGTTTCTGTTCTTCAGCCTTTGGTATGATTCTATTAATATTTTCATTTGTTTTAATTGGAATTACCTTAGGGCTACTATATCCATTAGGTACATACATGTTTTTTATTGCATTTTCTCTCTTTTCTTCCTTCTTTACCTCATTTATAAAGATACTTCTTTGAACATTCCTATTCTTATTAGATGTTAGATCTTCATACTTGGCCTTATCTTGTATATTTATATTAGAATTATTAACTCTATTTTCTCTAAACTCTTTAGATAGTATGACTTCCTTGGTCTTCTTAACTTCAGTTTTATCTATTTCAATCTTATTGGTTAAACCTATCTCCTGCTTATTCTTAATCCCTTTTTC
>CAZIII010000248.1:0-3091 GCA_964539425.1 uncultured Tissierellaceae bacterium
GTCTCAAAATAGCTAAACTCATTTAGCCCCTTTCCTAACAATTCTCTAAGAATAATATCTGCCATCATTTCACGATTTAGACTTGCATATTCTTGACATATTTTCATATCGTGCAAATACTTATCTCTATATTCTCCAGTTAAATAACATAAAGCTTTAGGATAATTAGGCTGAAGTTCATCATATTTCTTTTTTAATTCACCTAGAACTTTCTTTATTTCCTTTCTTCTGCCTTCTGCTTTATAACGAGTAATTATCTCTTCTCTTTTTATGAAATAATCCTCTTTACCACTACATAAGTCTATGGCAAGTCTTTGATAAATCTCTGCAACTTGCTTCCCTAGGTTTCTACTGCCTGAATGGATCACCAGGTACTTGTTATTTTTACTGTCAGCTCCTAATTCAATGAAATGATTGCCGCCGCCCAGCGTACCTATACTTCTTTCAATTCTTTTTGTGTCTTTCAAATCTCTAAAGCAATACAACTCATTTAACTTATCAAATTTAAACTTCCTTTCATTATGGGTAGCCTTACCTGAAGGAACTTTATTCTTTATTATGTCATCTAATTTTGGCAAGTCTATTTCTATATCCCCAAGCTTCACAGTAATCATTCCACAACCCAAATCAACCCCCACAATATTGGGTATTACTTTGTCTCCCATATCTGCTGTAAATCCAATTACACAACCCATACCCTGGTGGACATCAGGCATTATTCTGACCTTAGAGTCTTTTATGAAATCTTGATCTAATAGCTCAACAATTTGCTCCCTTGCTCCATCCTCTAGATTATCAGTAAAAACTTTAGCAATACTATATTTTCCTTGTAGCTCCATTTAGTTCACCTCTTGATTTAATCTTTATTATATGCAATTAATCTGACCTTTAAGATATATTATAACTAAGTCCTCTGCAATCTCTCTACTGATTTCCTTAAAGCATCTTCAGTTTTTGTTTCTATCACAACAGTTAAATTATTTTCTTTTGCAAATTTAATCCTTTCTTTTATAGGGATAATTCCATCAAAAAGAATTTGATGGTCACTATTTCCATTGTAATCATGTAAATGCATATGACTTACCTTATGCGGATCCTCTAAATATATTTTCTCCATTTTATAATTAGACATAGCATCATGTCCAACATCCCAAGTAAAATACAAATTTTCCACATTGACCATTTTTTTAAATGTTTCTTCCATAAACCTATGGGTTTTCATATTCTCTATACATACTTTAATTCCCAAGGGGCTAGCAATTTCTGTTATTCTGATCATGGAATCCGTGAACTTTTCAATAAACATTTCCATATGTCTATCATAGACAAATACTTTCTCTTCTGGCAAAGTGAAGTGTACCCCTGGATTTAAATGGATATTAATTTTTACTACTCCAAACTTAGATGCCCATATAGCTATATTATTAAACAATCTAATATTAGCTTTCCTTATATCATCATAGAAACAGCCAAAATCAATTTCTTCAGGAAAATGAAGTGTAAAATTGATATCATATTCTTTCTTTAACTTTAGCATTTCTTCTGGCTTATTCCTATCTGGCATACAATAGGGTAAATTCATGTTTAATTCTATAAAGTCTAGCCCCAACTCATTACATAATAATACATTGTCCAAGATAGTATCTTTTTCAATTAAAGTAGGCATCCCTAATTTACAAGTCATTATATCCCTCCAATACCAATACTTTCTTCCATGCTATCTTACTCACTATCAATCCAATAGGGATATAAATACATATACCATAAGGGATTATAGTCAATAAAAAATGTCCAAATGCAAATATACCCATAAGAAACATAGCTCCCAACATATCACCACCGCCTCCAGGATTTTCTGTTATCTCAAAGGCTTTGGAAAATGGTAAGTCTTTACACAATTTCTTGAAGATAATGATTGTAAGAAGTAACATATTTATACCAACTACTATGATTTGACCAATTATTTGCATCTTATATATAATTAAAAATAGTACGCTAATTAGGGTGAATACAGGTACAAACAGATTCATAAAAGCTGCTTTTACTGCGCCCCTATAAATAGAAGATTTATCTTTAATGGGCATGGAGTTATATATCCAGGCCCCCTTATAATTACCAGAATATCCTAAGGATGCTAATACTATTGGTAGCATCATGAATGACATATAAAACCATAGATAACTCTTTGTATTAATAATACTTAAAAAATTATTTCTATTCATACTAATCATCATAATGAATGGAAATACAATAGACATTCCCAGACTTGGGTAAACCTTTAGCTTAAATGTTCTTTCATTTTTCAGCATATTTGTTGCAAATTTATAGAAATTTCTCTCCTCTTTATCTCTACAGAGTACTTTTGATATAAAAACAGTAAATTTATTTCTGTCCTTAGTTCGTCCATCAACACTATTTAATTTTTGTAGATTCCTTTCAAATACAGGAATCAATTTAATATAAATAATAATAGATAATATAGGAATTACAATGGCAAGTATTGAGTAAATTATAATATATATCTCTCTACTATTATGTAGAATCAGCTCAAATGGTGCAGAAAACCATATTGGTGGAAAAAAATACTTCCATAGGCTTGGATTATATTTAATATTATTTACATCCATTAAATCAAAAAGCCTGCCTACTAGCTGATATCCTATGGACATAATTATAGTTAACCCTATTTGAACATAATTAATAACATCCTTTAGTTTCTCACCACTGGAAAATCTAAGAACTAAAAGGTAAATAAGTGCTGTAAGTATTATTGCAAATAAGGCAATTAAAATAACTTCTACTAAATATATAAGAAAGAAAGATAATCCATGTCTGATTATAGACGCAATAAGTGAAGGTCCAGCAATTGCTATTGTAATAGCACTAATATACATAAATATATGAAGCATCTTAGCCATATTTAATGTCCTACTATTTACTGGCTTAGAAAGTAGTATCTCCTTATCCTTTACGTCCAGTAGAACTGAACTAAAATCAGCCATCAAAGAAGTCATCAATAAGAACATTACTATCCCAAATATAAAGCTCATTTGAAATAAATAATTTTCCCCCATCACTATAAATATAATTA
>CAZIII010000249.1:0-3091 GCA_964539425.1 uncultured Tissierellaceae bacterium
TAATGAAAAAATTAGTTGAAGAGGGCCACTCACATAATATAAAATCTGCAAAAAGAATGGTAGAAAGGGTTAAGCCTCAAGTATGGGATGTATTGGATTCCGTTATAAAGGACCATCCAGTACTTCTAAACAGAGCCCCTACTCTTCATAGATTAGGTATTCAGGCATTTGAACCAGTATTAGTTGAAGGGAAAGCTATTAAACTACACCCTTTAGTATGTACAGCATACAATGCAGACTTTGATGGAGACCAAATGGCAGTTCACGTTCCTTTATCTACAGAAGCTCAAGCAGAAGCTAGACTACTAATGCTATCTACTAATAATATTCTTGCTCCAAAAGATGGTAAACCTATTACTACACCAACTCAGGATATGGTACTAGGAGCTTATTATCTATCTCTTGAAACTGAAGGAGAGCAAGGAGAAGGCATGATATTTAAGGATTATGATGAAATGATGCATGCGTATGAAGTAGGTGCAGTAGGATTGCATGCAAGAGTTAAAGTTAGAACTAAGCTAGATGAATTAGACAAAGGCAAATTGGTTGAGTCTACTGTGGGAAGATTTATACTAAATGAACATATACCACAAGATTTAGGTTTTGTAGATAGGAGAGTAGATCCATATTCTCTAGAAGTTGATAAACTTGTAAATAAAAAAGCCTTAGGAAATATTATAGAAAAATGCTTTAGAAGACATGGAAATGCTGTTACTGCATTAGTTCTTGATCATATTAAGGAAACAGGATTCCACTTCTCTACTTTAGGAGCAATATCCATTTCAATGGGAGATATATTTGTACCTGATGCTAAATGGGAAATGATTGGAAGAGCAGAACAAGAAGTTGATAAATTTGAAAAATCATATCGTAGAGGTCTTATATCAGACGAAGAAAGATATGAAAAGGTTATTGAAATTTGGAACAGGACTACTGATGAGTTAACTGGTATACTAATGGATGGATTGGACCCAATGAATAACGTCTATATCATGTCTCTATCAGGAGCTAGAGGTAGTGTAAACCAAATTAGACAGTTAGCAGGTATGAGGGGACTTATGGCATCAGCTTCTGGTAAGACCATGGAAATCCCTATAAAAGCTAACTTTAGAGAAGGACTTAGTGTACTAGAATTCTTCGTATCTACACATGGTTCTAGAAAAGGTCTTGCAGATACAGCTCTTAGAACTGCTGACTCAGGATACTTAACTAGGAGACTAGTTGATGTAAGTCAAGATGTTATAGTTAGAGAAATAGACTGTAACACTGATCAGTATTTGCTAGTTAAAGCATTTAAAGATGGAAGAGAAGTAATAGAAGAATTAAGAGATAGAGTAGAAGGCAGATACGCTTTTGAGGATATAACAAATCCTGAGACTGGTGAAATCATAGCAAAAAGAAATGAAATGATTTCTGAAATTCAAGCTGACTTAATTGAGAATGTTGGAATAACAGAGGTTAAGGTACGTTCAGTTCTAGGCTGTAAAGCTAGACATGGAGTATGTGCACATTGCTATGGTAGAAACTTGGCTACAGGTGATGAAGTCAATATTGGTGAAGCGGTTGGAATAATTGCAGCTCAATCTATCGGAGAACCAGGTACACAGCTTACGATGCGTACATTCCATACAGGAGGAGTAGCGGGAGCGGATATTACCCACGGTTTACCTAGGGTTGAAGAATTATTTGAAGCGAGAAAGCCAAAAGGACTTGCTGTAATTTCTGAAAATGCTGGGGTTGTAAGCATTGAGGAAAGCAAGAGGAAAAAAGAAGTGGTTATTACATCATCAGATGGTGAAGCTATAAATTACAATATTGTTTATGGTTCTAGATTAAAAGTTAGACCTGGCGATATTGTTGAAGCAGGAGATGAATTAACGGATGGTTCTGTTAACCCTCATGATATTCTGAAAATCAAGGGTGTACAGGGAGTTCAAAACTATCTAGTTAAAGAGGTACAAAGAGTTTATAGACTTCAAGGTGTAGATATAAATGATAAGCATATTGAAGTAATAGTTAAGCAAATGCTCTCTAAAGCAAAAGTGGAAGAGGCAGGAGATACTAGTATGCTTCCAGGTGCATTGGTGAATTTTTATGACTTTGAAGAAAACAATAAGAAGGCAATAGAAGAAGGACTAGAACCAGCTATAGGAAGAAAAACATTACTTGGTATTACAAAAGCTTCCTTGGCAACAGATTCTTTCCTATCAGCAGCTTCTTTCCAAGAGACTACAAGAGTACTAACGCAAGCAGCTATTGAAGGAAAAGAAGATTTTCTAATTGGATTAAAGGAGAATGTTATCATCGGTAAACTGATCCCAGCGGGAACAGGAATGAGAAGATATACAAATATCGATATTGTTGGAGATGAAAATATTCAAATTTTAGAAGAATTAAATCTTGACAGTGAAAATAACTGATGGTAGAATGTATTAGTGTGTAAACTTGAAAAGAGCTCTGGATGACATAAAGATTATGTGGACTCAAGGTCCACATAATCTTTAAAGTGTTTAAAGGAGGAGAAGACTTATGCTTTCTAAATTAGCAACAGACAATAAAATTGTTGGTGTTAAACAAGTGAAAAGAGCATTAGATTCACAAGAGATTGAATTAGTTTTCATAGCAAAAGATGCTGAGAACAAGATTACAGACCAATTGGTGAAAAAATGTAGTGAAAAGCATATTCAGGTTTTTTATGTTGAAAACATGAAAAAACTAGGAGATGCTTGTGGTATTGATGTTAATGCAGCAACCGCTGCATTGCTAAAATAATATTTATAAATAGAAGGAGGTGCCTTGATGCCAACTATTAACCAATTAATTAGACATGGCAGAGAAAAAGTTGTTTACAAGTCCAAATCTCCAGCTTTAGGAGTGAATCTTAATACTCTAAGAAAGAAGGAAACTACTGTTAACTCACCTCAAAAGAGAGGAGTATGCGTAGCTGTTAGGACTATTACACCAAAGAAGCCTAACTCAGCTTTGAGAAAAGTTGCAAGGGTAAGACTTACTAATGGGCAAGAAGTAGCAGCGTACATTCCAGGAATTGGACACAATCTACAAGAACACAGTGTTGTTCTAATAAGAGGTG
>CAZIII010000250.1:0-3090 GCA_964539425.1 uncultured Tissierellaceae bacterium
ATCCACTTATATTCACTAATAGATTATAAAGTATCTGTTCATCTATCAGCCTTCTTTTTTATCATTTATTTTACTCCTATACCTAATGATGCCAAAAATAATAAAACCAACTATAGATAAACCACCAAAGAAAGTCATAAAAAGGCCTTCCTTCATAGTTGGATATGGGTTATAAACTAACATAGGTTTCAAAAAATTATATATAGCTATACCTAATAATATAAGAGGTAAGATCGAACCTAAGTATGACCTTCTACTTTTTGATAAGAATACAATTCCCATAAAATAAATACTTATAAACATAATAAAGTAAAACAGAAAAATTATTGGACTGATAAACACTTATATCCCCCCTACTATGAATACACTATCTTGTATTCATAGGCTCTTTAACAAATAATATAAATTAATATATAATTAAAACAGCTTCATCTGTTCAAAAGGCTCATCTATCTTTATTCGCTCTATACTAAGTTCATGTCTAGCATTAAGTTCATATATTTTCTCAATAATGTCTTCAGAGGTTTTCTTGTTAAGCCAATCATCCAATGCATCATTATTTATTATCAGAGGCATTCTGGAATGAACATCTTTCATATGACTATTGGATTCAGTTGTCACTATTACAAAAGATAGCTCTTTATTCCCCTTATCATCAGGTAAAATCTTGAATAATCCCCCAAAGGAAATAATATTTTTTTCCTTCAAATATATTTCATGCTTTACTTTCTTTTTATCTCCTTCATCCTTCCATTCATAAAATAAATTAGCAGGAATAATACACCTTGCATTGTTAAAGGAGTTTTTAAACATATTTTTCTCAGATATAGACTCACTTCTTGCATTAATAACAAGATTACTTTTTCCGCTGAGAGAGAATCCCCATGTTGCAGATTTTAAGGTTCTCCCTTTATAATCTATTACAATAGGTACATTTTGAGATGGATAGATATTACCTTTATTGTAATCATCAACTTCTTTATTAATCACTCTATACTGCCTCAATAAATCAGCTATATCGCTATCAAGCATAAATCTTGCACACATAGAAACCTCCTAATTACCATTCTTATTCAGTAGTACTTTTGTAATACAAGTTTTAATTATCCTTTGTATATATAAGCATCTTCTATCCCCGATATCAAGTGTAATTTTATCATACACATATTATACATATTTTGCATTAACATAGAGTTAGTCTGCCTCCTAAAATATTATCTATTAATTCTAGTATCTATTCTTATATTTATATCGGTTTTTCATAATATACAATTGTCATGCCATCTTTAATATTTTTAAGTCTTCCAGTTTTTTTATAGCCTATTTTTTCATATAAATAACAGTTGCCTACTTCCTCTAATATAGTATCTAGTTCCCATAATCTTGAATCTTGATAAAACTCTTCTAATAGTCTAAAAGTTTCCTTAGATATTCCTTTGCCTTGTTCTGAAGGAAGTATGAAAATTGGACTAATTCTATAACATCCATTTCCTTTACTAATGACTCTAACTCCGCCTACTGTTTTATTATGTCTTTTTATTAACCAATATGTAGTAAAATTTTGATTATATCTTCGAATTATTTGCTCTATTGTTTCATTACCAGGACTCATATCGTAATCCTTATATTTTTCTAAAAGTGGTTTAAAGGATTCTATTTGCATATCATGTAGTAATTGCAAATCTTGTATATCAGCTTTTATAATTTTCACATTCATAATAACTTCCTCCAGATTAAATAATAATATTTTATCAGAATTCATGTAATCCTACTGATATACAATAAATTAATAATCTCACTTATATTCCTCATTACACTCGGAATGACAAACAAAAAATCCTTCTACTACAATAAAGAGGTGTTTTATATACAATTGTCATAAAATATAAATATTGCGTATTGAAGTAAATAAGAAGAATTAAAAAACGGTATGTTTTTTATACTAACACAGAAAAAAGTACCTACTTGTATATTTATTAGCTTATGTTATATTTATTATAGCAGACATAAGAAAAAAACAAAACACTAGTAATAAGTATAGAAAAAGAGGAGTGTTATCATGAAAGTTTATGCTATTAACGGAAGTCCAAGAAAAAATAAGAATACAGCTACATTAATTCAAAAAGCTTTAGATGGAGTAAAAGAATCAGTGAAAGGTAAAGAAATTGAAACTGAAATCATTAATTTATATGATTTAAACTATACTGGGTGTATAAGTTGTTTTGCTTGTAAAAGACTTGAAGGTAAGAGTTATGGAAAGTGTGCAGTAAAGGATGATATTCAAGAAGTTTTAGAAAAGGTATCTCAAGCTGATGGTATTATATTTGGGTCTCCAATATATCATGGTAATATAACAGGTCAATTACAATCATTTTTAGAAAGACTATTATTTCCTTATTTAGTATATGATAAGAACTATTCTTCTATTGCACCAAAGAAGATGCCCACAGCATTCATTTATACAATGAATGCACCAAAAGAATTGATGGATCAAATTGGTTATCTTAAAACCTTCAATAACATTGAATCTTCTATTGAACATCATTTTTCAAAACCATTAGTTATTTATTCAAATAATACTTACCAATTTGATGATTACTCAAAATATGAATCTAGTGCCTTTTCTGAAGAAGCAAAGGCAGCACATAGAAAAATTCAATTTCCTATAGATTGCCAAAAAGCATTTGACCTAGGTGTTAGCTTAATAAAGCGAAGCTGATTTAGAATCTAAGTAGAATAATTTATAGAAAAGGTGTTGATTAAATTTTTTATTCATGTTACAATTGATATCCAGTCAAAAATGATTGGGAAGACGTTGTAATTGGAATCAAGAGAGATACCATAAATTTCCAGTTGCAATAAGTTAATATATATGGTATAGTAAATATTCAGTTTGAATGAGGAGTTACCTCAACTAAAGAAAAATAGTTTTTAAAAAGTTGAAAAAACTTTAAAAAAACAATTGACACAAACTGAAAGAGATGTTATACTAATAAAGTTGCCTCGTGAGAGGTACAAAGCTTACGAATGTAAGCATGAACCTAGATAACTAAACAGTGTGAGAAACTTTGAATTAGAAATAAAGAAACA
>CAZIII010000251.1:0-3067 GCA_964539425.1 uncultured Tissierellaceae bacterium
AAGTAAGAATTTAATAGTAGCTAATCCAACCATAAAGGATGAAAAGGTAAGTATGGATTTTAGAGATATTTTGTACTCGGAGATCAAGTCACTAGCTAAAGAGATGGTTATAATTTTAGAATAGATAGTATTAAATCAGCTAATTCATAGGGGGAATAGATGTATGACAGACTTGAAAAACTTAGCTAAAAAGAATAAAGTTTTATTCGTATCATGGGGATTATTAGTCCTAATGTCTATATTGAATCTATTTAATTTTTCCTTCGCTTCTGATAAAATTCAATATATCTATTATGGAGTATATTTTGTAATAACTCTTATAATTTTTACAATTATTAACAAAGAAAGTGAATTTAGAATTAGCCAACTCTTAATTGCCTTAATTATGATGTTGGCAATAGTTGTTTCAATAAAAGATGTATTATTAATTTTGCCTCTTTTTCTGATTTATCCTTTTTTAAGTTCTAAAAATTCTCATTGGATTTCGATGATATTAGCTGCATTTACATATCTTATTGCAATCTTAGGGATAATGTTAATTGTATTTGGAAGATATGGATTTGGAAGTACTACATTAATA
Organism: uncultured Tissierellaceae bacterium; assembly: GCA_964539425.1. Lineage (GTDB taxonomy): Bacteria > Bacillota > Clostridia > Tissierellales > Tissierellaceae > JAVKTS01. The sequence continues at coordinate 581 of CAZIII010000251.1, forward strand.
GAACATCATAAGGTCCCTAATTCCAAAGATCAGATTTCTGTGTACTATGCTGATGGTGGTGCAACTGGAGGATCTACTATAACTTATCTAGATAGAATATATTTAAATATATTTAAGCATAGAAGAATAATATCTATTGACTAATAACTCAAATTTTAACGGGGTGCTGAATCATTTGATTTATATTGCATGGTTTATATAGTCATTGATGAATATTCTATAAAAAACACGTCGTGGTACACAAACACGGGTCGGTATGGAAACCGACCCCTACCGTTGATATGTCTGTAGTAGCGGGGTTCCATCCCCGCCCAATTATTTGGACCACGACATATTTATATACTGATATACATTAATTATAATATTGCATCATCCCTATTCATTAAATAGTTTATCAATTCTTTCAGGCCCCACAATTAAAATAATTCCGTAAATAATTACAGCGATAGTTATCCATATTGCTAACGACATAGGCATTTCTTTAGCATAATGCATAGCATTTGTTTTCCACGAACCTTTTTGTATTTCAAGACCCTGTATAATTTTCAATCCATACAATTCTAAAGATAAAACTAAACTACCCATAATAGTTGCTAAACTACCACGCGATGTTCTATCCATTTTTACCTTCCCCCTATTATTCTAAAATGATAGAAAATTAACTTAATTTCATTATATATTACTGTGACAATTAATTCACCACATTTATTCCACTAATTAACAAAACCAGTTGGACTATTACTTGACTCCAACTGGTTCTAAACATAATCTCCCAACTATTCACCTATAACTTCAAGATTTCTAATCACTGCATCCTGTATTAGACCTGATTCAAAAAATTCTTCTTTACCTCTAAAAGTATAATCCTCGATATTATTAATACATTCAAAAATATGAGTTAAATATATTCTATCATCCTTCATATCTCTATTATCTCCTTTAACACACTTTCTTTAATGTCTTTATGCAGAGAATCGATTGTAACTACATCTACCTTCTTATCAAATATTTCTTCCAAAGAATATTTGAATCCGATTAAGTCAAATAAGGATCTATCATCATCTAAATTTACCAAAAAATCTATATCACTATCTTTTGTATCTTCCCGCCTTGAAGTAGAGCCAAATAATTGTATTTTATTTACTCCATATTCGAAAGCAATTAATAGAATTTCGTCTTTTTTCTCATAGATCATATCTAAAATACTCATATTTCCACCTTCTTCTATATTATCTTTATACAAATTATACCCTATATTCCTTTAAAGATATATCAAATTATTCTTTTATTTGTATTACTCATATCTTTTTCTATATTTTGTATAGTAAATAACAGACTATATATTGAGATTTACTCTTTTGCATTATACTTATATATCAACTCATCATATGTTTTCCCATATCTAATCCTTTGAATGTTCAACTCCAAGTCTTCTCCTGTTCCTTTAAATTCAATAGTTCTAGTATAATTTACCTTTACACTATCTCCATTTACTATTTTATCATAATCTCCAGTAATAGTTTTTTCCACTGATTTTCTTTCTCCATCGATATTTAAAAATGTTCTATTTAATGCTAAATCTTCATCTGAAGTAAAACTTATATAAGTATTTCCTTCAGATTCATAAACTTCATTGATTCTTATATCTTGCTGTAACATTTTAATATCCTTATTGATTATTCCCTTTTCTAATTTTACTATTTCATTAACATCATGATTCCCACCAAAGGATGTTAACCTTAGCTCAATACCTTTCATATCGGAAGGTAAAGCATCATATGATATATTAAAACGACTGCCTTTACTATCTGTTAACATGCCTGAGCCTTGTCTGTTTACTTCTTTACCATCAACTATCAATAGGATATCTATTTTCTCAGGCATAAATCTTTCACCTTTTATTTGATCTATGGCTATCTCAACTATATTTTGTATTTGCCCTCTTATGACCGTAGATGTTGGAGATGCCACTAAGGATTCAATGTTTATCTTCCTTAGATCTAATTCGAGTTCTTTGTTAATTTCAATTTTCAAGCTATTTCCCATTGCTTGATTTCTATCCAAGATAAATTTAACTTCTCCTGTTTCATTAGAATCTTTTAAATATGCCTTCAGCTTCATACTTCTCTCATAAAACTTTGGTTTATCACAGGTCATCACCCATTTCATTTCTGTTCTATCTTGACTTATTTCTCCATGACCGCTATAGTTATATGGTATCCCAAATAAACCTTCTATCTGATTAATACGGATATTATCTGCATTTCCATTTGGGTCAAATATGGTATAAAATACTATTAAGTTATTATCATCCAGCATTATACCATCTAATGTAACCTTAGCTCCATTTTCAAATGTATAGGATTTGTCTATAATTTGGCCTTTCCCTAGCTCATTTAATTCTTGTAAGGTTCCATTCATCACTCTATCATATCCAATAAATTGCTTTGCATAATAGGCTAAGGTATCTGCATTATATCCTATAAA
>CAZIII010000252.1:0-3052 GCA_964539425.1 uncultured Tissierellaceae bacterium
TTCTAAGTTCAAATAATCTGTTAAAAACATATTATCACCCCCTACTCTAATAATTATTACCCTAATTAAGATAATAATAGCATTAGGTTCTTTATTATATTATATCTAGAGACTTACAATATATAGATTGTAAGTAGTCAAAAATGTTGCATAATTGCAGAAATAATATTTAATTAATTAATAATGCAACATTTATTAATATTATAACTCTTATTTATGTGTCGACACAAATATAAAATATAAAATGTGGAGGTAATTTTATTATGATGAAAAGAAAAAGCACTATAAGTATATTTTTAACGATTATTCTGTTGTTACAAGTATTTTCTCCTGTAGCCTTAGCGGCATCAGACCCATATATTTCTAATTCAGATATGGATGATATAATAATGATTTATGAAAATTCAACTGATTTCATAGAAGAAAGTTTTTGGATGTCAGACACATATAGGTATTTATATTCCGACTTTATAAAAGATGACACTGTAGTTTTAAGTTATACAAACAACTCTTTAGAAATAACTTATAACGATGGCAAAGCACTGTATGAAGGGCATATGGCAATTGATGAAATAGATTATTCTGATTTAAAAGTGTATATCAATGTAAAAGATCATGTTTTAAATAATAGAATTAAATTAGAATTAATAAAGATATTAGACGAAGAAAAAGTAGTAGAAGGGCCAAGAATGATGTCCTTTCTTGGTGCATTTGAATTCTATCAAGATAATGTTACAAGTGAATATTTGGATAAATACATTGGATCAAGCACATATAATGGTAAATTAGGTTATGTCTATGAAGGTATGTATCATACTTTTGATGATTTAGGCGTTGAAGAATTCAAAATGGATGATAAAGTAAATACTGTTTTAGGTTTTTTGAAAATTACCGAACCAAAACTTTTGGCACTTGGATTTGTATTGAAAATTGTTGGTACAGTAAAAAGATTAGCCCAACCTTACACAATAGTTAGATATAGGGGTACTCAAAATTTTGTAAGAGATGTTACAATAGATGGTATAATAAGATACGAAGAAGGTAAATATATCCGTCATTATGTATATTCAGGATATGATTATGTAATATCTTCTTCAACTTCAACACAAGATGCAAACTTTAGTAGTGTTAGTGGCTTAGTAAGACAGGCAGTAATTAATATGGGATGGTAGAGTAGAATTAGAAGTTAGAATAAATTTATACATTACAATTAAACCAATACCTAGATTGGACATCTAGGTATTGGTTTTAAGTTTGACGGGCGTGTCATATGTCTAAGATGAAAGTCCTAAGGGACGTAGTCACCAACAAACCCGATAGCGACTTGCAAGTTTCACATCGTGAGGTGTGGGAGAGAGGAAGCAATAGCAAAATCGTGGCTTGACGAACAGGAACAGTATACAAGGCGTAAAAGGTGGATAAGTTGGTTTAGGACAACAAAGTCCAAAAGGTAACCGTAACCCTAAAGCGTAAATTCTGCAAGTAAACGAGGAAAGATATATGGCTTAACCCGTGAGGTCTCATGAGCGACACAGTAGTAACAACGAATCATGAGGAGTCAGCAGAGGTCATAGTAGCTAATTTTTTTTAGTGAAGGACTGAACAATTAAAGAGCACAATACAAAATGGCTGTAGTTTAGGTAATCTGATTGATACAGGTGAAAACGTAGAAGGAGCCCAAGGTCACTAAATTAAGATAATTCTAAACTAGCAAAAAGGAGTAGAATGCACATTATGGCAAATTTACTAGATAAAATTCTTGACAGAGAAAATATGTATCAGGCCCTTAAAAGAGTATACTCCAATAAGGGAGCAGCTGGAGTAGATGGAATAACCATCGAAGAAATAGATGAATACATTAGAGAAAACTGGCAAGAAATAAAAGTCGAAATAAAAGAAAGACGCTACAAACCACAACCAGTATTAAGAGTAGAAATCCCAAAACCCAATGGAGGTACCAGACAACTAGGAATACCCACGGTAATGGATAGGATAATACAACAAGGGATAGTACAAGTATTAAATCCCATAGTAGACAAAGAATTCTCAGAATTTAGCTATGGATTTAGACCAGGTAGAAATTGTGAAATGGCAATAGTTAGACTACTGGAATACTTCAATGAAGAATATCTATGGATAGTAGACATAGACCTAGAAAAATTCTTTGATACAGTACCACAAGACAAACTAATGAGCCTAGTACACAACATAATAAATGACCCAGACACAGAATCTCTAATCAGAAAATTTCTTCAAGCGGGAATAATGGATAAGGGTCAATACCTGCCATCAGAAAGAGGAACTCCACAAGGGGGAAACCTATCTCCACTTCTTAGTAACATAATGTTAAATGAACTTGATAAAGAACTAGAAAGTCGAGGGCTTAACTTTGTCCGTTATGCAGATGATTGTATCATAACAGTAAAAAGTCAAGCATCAGCTAAAAGAGTAATGCAATCAGTAACAAATTGGATAGAAAGAAAATTAGGACTAAAGGTAAATGCAAACAAAAGTAGAATAACAAGACCACCAAACTTAAAATATTTGGGCTTTGGATTCTGGAAAGATGGAAAAGCTAAAGAGTGGAAAGCACGACCACACCAAGATTCCATTAAAAGGTTTAAAGAAAAGCTTAAAAATTTAACACAGAGAAAGTGGTCAATTAGCTTTACCGAACGATTAGAGAAATTAAATCAAGTCATAAGAGGATGGATAAATTATTTTCTGATAGGTTCAATGAAAACTGCCTTAATGGAAATAGATTCAAGACTGAGAACAAGGTTGAGAATGATAATCTGGAAAATGTGGAAAGTACCATCAAAAAGACAGTGGGGACTACAAAAACTAGGTATCAATAAAGACCTAGCAAGATTAACCTCATATTGTGGTGATAGGTATTATTTTGTAGCAACAAAAACCTGTGTATCAAGAGCAATATCAAAGGATATATTGACCAAGAGAGGTTTAATTAGTCCTTTGGATTACTATGAACACAGACGTAATGTTAGATTTAATTGAACCGCCGTATACGGAACCGTACGTACGGTGGTGT
>CAZIII010000253.1:0-3036 GCA_964539425.1 uncultured Tissierellaceae bacterium
ACTCTTTATATACTATGGGAAATATCCATTATAGTCAAGTATTTTTTAAATCTATAGTTAATTTAAATGTGCGCTATTTCATTAATTGGTGCTTATGATATTATACTTAAGCTTATGAAAACACTATAATGACTAATAAAAATCCCCTAAGGTCAATCTAATCTACCTAAGGGGATTTTATACTATTCAAATTCTACCGTACCTTGTATCCAGCATGTACCCATAAATCTCATACCTATCGAGGGGTTACCGATTAGATCCCTCATATTTATAATGATCTCAATAAACATTCCATTAACATCTAGATACATCCAGTACATTTTTTCTTTTGTTTTATTATTTTGGCGAATTTCTAGTTCTTTAATGGTTCCCAGTATTGCATATGTGGCTTCAATATTAGTAGCTGGGAGAAAATATCCATCCATTACAGTTAAAAAATCTTCTCTACGAAGTCTTTCTTTTAATTGTTCATCTAGCTGTTCTTCCTCATTTTCTAAGATTTCAATTGCTTCTTCGTCTCCTGCTTTTGCCCTTTGTAGCATGGCACGTAAGTATTCTCGCTCTGTGTTTTCGTATTCGGCGTCATCCTCACCTTTTTCAATTGGTAATACGATGGTTCCCTCACTACCTATGCCAACAATATTAACACCTGTATAATCCACTGAGTCATCTTCTATACAATCTAAGTATTCAATTACATTTTGGAGCCAAAATACAATTTGCATACCTGTTCCTACATCTTCGCATACCACATAAAAAATAAAATCATCCTCTGTGTCCTCTATATCTAAATCTTGTATTTCCAAAGTGTACCTAGCTTCTACATACGGCTCACATTCTTCAATATAAATCTTAGGTTTTTGCTCTTTCTTATCTTCCCCACCTAAGGCTACTCTAACAAGTAAATACACTCTCTGGCTGTACTCTTTATAATATTCAACAACTACTTTATCTTCTTCATACTTTCGCATAAATGTACGGGAAGGCTCATTTAATACCTCTGCCACAAGGTCATCCCATGATTGTTTATTTTTTACCTCTGAAAATCCTATGGCTTTCATTGCAGAACTCATATTATGACCTCCCTTTTTTTGACCTGCTTTTTAAATCACTTATTTTATAACTATCTCATTAGATTATACCTATTATAAGTTATTGTCAATATGTATACATTACTATAGTGCTATTTTATAACGCTAGATATCTTGTGTCAATTTATTATTATCAACTAATTTTTTATAGGCTTAAACATATACTTGTTAGAGTATAATTTTAGTAGGCAAAAAAATAAAAAAAGGGAAAAGATATAAATATCTCTTCCCTACATACAAATTTTCCTGTAAAATTTAATTACCACAAAAAAACCAACAGGAGGTTTGTATGATGAAACAAATTGTATCAGATAACGAAATTAATTTCAATGATTTAGAGAAAGAAATATATGAAATAGCCTGTGAAAACGCAAGAGAATTAATGGTAGAAATTCTACAGTCAATGGATGAAACCTTGCAGTTTAATCGAGATAAGAAAGTTTATAGGCATAAAGGCAAACGGAAAACAACGATTAAAACAATAATGGGTGAGGTAGAATTCAAACGAACGATTTACGAAACAACCAATGACTTAGGTGAAAAAATGCATCTATATTTATTAGATCAGGCAATAGGACTCGAAACATTTGGTAAAATATCCACAAATCTTGCCCTTAAAATAGTTGAACATGCAAGCATAAGCTCATTTAGAAACTCCGCAAATAATATATCGAGTACAACTGGCCAAAGTATTAGCCATAGCGGTGTATGGAACGTGATCCAATCCATCGGATCTAAGCTTAAAGAGATTGAAGATAATGATGCGATTCTCGCAGCCAATGGACAGATTACTGGCACAAATGAAACCAAAATTATCTTTGAAGAAGCTGATGGCGTATGGATTAATATGCAAGGTAAAGATAGACCTAAGAAAGGCCGAAGATCAGAGCTAAAGGTCGCCGTAGCGTACGATGGATGGGAATTAGAAGGAAAGAACAGGTATAAGCTTAGGAATAAAGTAGCAGTGGCTGGGTTCGATAACAGCCGAGATTTTCAGAAGCGTAAAGAAGGGGCTATTGCAAGTGTTTTTAACACAGATGAAGTCGAAATAAGGATTTTAAATGGTGACGGTGGTGGTTGGATAAAAGGCGGTTTAATGGATGAAACAGTCCACTTCCAGCTTGATCCATTTCATTTAAATAGGGACATCATTAGAAAAATAAGAGATAAAGATGAGCGCAATAAAATTATGTCATTATTAAAGGATAAAAAGGTCGATACAGCACTTGAATATATTAAAGAATTATCAGATAAAACCCTTGATTTAAAAGAAAACGAAAGGCTGACTGAACTCTATACTTATCTTTCAAATAATAAAGAAGGGCTTATTCCGTATCAACAAAGAGGCCTTAATATACCAACACCACCAGTGGGGGTTGTCTATAGAAATCTAGGAACAATGGAGCATCAGATCTGCGATATAATCGCCCAAAGAATGAAGAATGGAAAAGCTAGTTGGAGTAAAAGTGGTGCAGAAAAACTAAGCAAAATATTAACCTTGAAAGCAACTAAAAAACTAACCCAAAAGATTACAGGTATCTCAACAATAATCCTGCCTGAAACTTATGTAGAAGAAGTGCAAGAGATCTTGAGTGCCGCCAAGGCGCCCAAAAAAGATGGTCATGGATACCAATATCCAAGGAGAGGCGGAATACCATTTGTAGGGGCATGTGTAACAAATGGTCGTCAAGCAATTCAAGGTATGTTAAGTTATCGATAAAAGGTAATGGATCAAGTTCTAAATATCCACTACTTTGCTTCGTGTTGGAATTTTAGATTTAGGATCAATGATTATAGGGTAAAATAGTTAGAAAGTACAAGGTTGAATTTAGGATGAAATTTGTATAAAAAATAAAGATGAGATTTTGCCAACAATTACTTGACACTAACGAATAGGGTATACCTATTTTAATCTTATTAGAAATAGTATATAATATAAGTATCA
>CAZIII010000254.1:0-3032 GCA_964539425.1 uncultured Tissierellaceae bacterium
GAAAATTCATTTTGTTCCTTAAAGGAATAATAAGAATTTCTTCCTGTTATTATATGGTCCAATACATTAATACCTAATGCCCTGCCTGCCTCAACTAACCTTGCAGTTATATTTTTATCTTCAACTGAAGGAGTAGGATTTCCTGATGGATGATTATGAGAAACTATTATACTATTACTATCTAGCATTAAAGCTTCCTTCATAATATCCCTTGGATGGACTAAAGAAGCAGCTAGGGTTCCAGTAAAAATTACTTTAGCCTCAATAATTACATTTTTAGTATCTAAAAAGGCAACGGATAGATATTCTCTATCCATAATATTATTAAACCTATTTTGAAAATAAGGTCCTATATCCTGAGGACCTGTTACCTTGTAAACTCCCTTATGTTGTGAAAGATTCGCATATAAGTTATTCATCTCATTTAATGAATTAATCTTCTTTAGTTGATTTTCATTATTTGTAAGAGAGGCTGGATGTTCAAATATTGAATTGATACTATATTCCTTTAAATAATTCTTAAGATTAGTCTTTGATACCCCTGTTAATTTACTAAATAATTCTATGAATCTATTCTCATCTATTTTATACATGATAAATATCCTCCATAATATCTAGTAATTCTTTTAGATCCTTTATCTTGGATATAAGTTCTTCATCCTCAATAAAATCACCAGGAGAATTCATAAACTTAATAAAATCATTATCATTTTTAAATTCAATCTTTAGGTCTTCATCTATTATGTCTTTAATAAGGGCCATAGCATTTACAAAATTTCTTTCATCAATTATAAAATCTGTTTGATTTAAATCCTCTTCATATTTCATAATCTTTCCTTCCTTCCCTTAATAGACTCCTTAACTTAAAGTAAACTTAATCCTTCTACATTAACTATTTATAGTTCTTTATCTTATCTCCAAAGTATTGATCCAATGCTTCTCGAACTATCTCGGAAAGATCCTTTCCTGTCTCTGCCTTTTCAAAAGCTAGTGCTTTTACATGTTCTGTTCCAATATAGAAGGTTCTAGGAATAATTTCCCTTTTACTTTCTTTTTTCCCTTCTGCCTGAACGCTTACGATATCTCCTACAACACTGCTCTTTCTTTTATTTTCTCTATCTGCTAATTTGCTCATTCTAATAATCCTCCTATTGTCTATCAATAACTTCTAATACTTTTTCATACTCAGCCTTTATTTCCTTGGCCAAATCATTTTTTACATTCATCACCAATGGAAGACCTGCATATATTCCATCCTTTACAGAGACAGATTTTTTTACAATACCTAAAATATCATATTTATCTTTTAAGTGATCTAATACTTCATTCGCATCCTTTATCCTACCTTCAAATTTAGTAACTACAACCCCTAAAAACTCTAACTTGCTATTTATCAGCTCTTTAATATCATCAACAACTGATAATAAATCCCCAAGTCCCCTATAAGATAAATAATCAGCCTCAGTAGGGATTATTAAGTAGTCTGAGGTAGACAAAGCATTTATAGTTAGGTTTCCAAGTGATGGAGAACAGTCTATAAAAATATAATCATAATCATCTATTACCTTTTCTAGAATCCTTTTCAGAGTTAATTCCTTGGCTGTTACTGTATTTAAAAGTGCTTCCTTTGTTGCTAAATCTATTATAGATGGCATTAAAAATAGATTCTCTATCCCTTCTACTGGATAAATTGCACTCCTTACATCCATAGCCTTACTCTTTTTATTAATCATATCTTCAAATAAACTTGCTATATTTATTTGAAAATCTAGAGGCTCTGCCCCTGTAGAAATAGTTAAGCTGGCTTGGCTATCTAAGTCAATCATCAAAGTTTTATAGCCCTTCATAGCACTTAGAGTCGCTATGTTATAGGTTGATGTAGTCTTTGCGACTCCACCTTTTTGATTACATATTGCTATAATCTTGCTCATTGTATCCCCCTCTTCTTTAATTTCTTCCTTATAGTATTTTTTAATTATTAAATTTTTACAAATTAACATTTATTAATTTATTATAATTATATCATCAAAACCATTTGATTTAAAGTAATGAAAACTATAAAATTTATTATTCCTCATCCTCTATATCTAAAGATTTTTTAAACAATTTTATTAGGGGATCCTTATATTTTTCTATATCACCAGGCTTTAAATTAATTCTATAGGTTCTGTTTCTGGAAAAATAATCTACCAAATCAATACCGCTACTTTCAATAAATTCTTCTATTTCTTGATTTTTATGTAGTCTTATTTCCATCCTAGTGATTTTTTTCTGTGGTCTAAATACAACAAAATTATCTGCAATCCCTTGTCTAGTTAGTCCTATATAAAATTTATTGTATTTCAATTCATAGTTTGGATTTATTTCTTGAATCAATTTTAATCCTTCATCTGCTATTGATACTGTCTTATTTGTACCTCTTTCTATCCAGTAATTTCTATCAGTTACTTCTTTAACTTCTTCATCTTCTTCAACTAAACCAAATTGAACTTCATCTAATATTTTATTAAAAGTAACAATATACTTCCCTTCATATTCATAAGCTGTTACCTTAAGAGCTATTAAAGGAATTGTTCCGTTAAATAAACTTATTACATTTAAAAATCTTGCTGTTATATCTTCAGCTACTATAACTGCACAATGCTCATATTGAGGATATCTCTTTCTTTCAATATCCCAATATTCAATAGTCCTTATGATATGTGATTCATCTGTTTTCCCTAATTGTATTTCCATTTCATATCTTTTTAAAGACTCTACATCTTGAAGTAATAGATCCAACCTGCCACCAGATGGTTGTATTCTTTCTTTATCTTTTACGATAAGATCTCCAAGACCTAAAATTTCTGGCTTGTTAGCAATTACCTCCTGTAACCAAGCTTCATTTAATTCTGGATGATCTTTCAATGATATTTCTTTAGGCTGTATTAAATTAAATTTTTCAAGCACAAATATTTCCTCCTTATAAAATCACTTTAATTATAATATTTATTGATGTATTGTAATTAAAACATTAAACTAGTTATCTTAGA
>CAZIII010000255.1:0-3024 GCA_964539425.1 uncultured Tissierellaceae bacterium
TATAAAGAAAAAGATGAAGAGATAGAAGTAATTGGAGACAAAGTTCTTATTGCTTCAGGTAGAGGTCCTGTATTTGATGGATTAAATCTTGAAGGTGTAGGGATTGAATATGATAATAAAGGTGTTAAAGTAAATGAAGAATTTGAAACTTCAGTACCAGGTATATATGCCATAGGAGATGTAAACAGAGGAGTACAATTAGCCCATGTTGCATCAGCACAAGGAGAATATGTAATGGAAAAAATAATGGGACATTCTCCAGATGTTAATCTAGACATATATCCTAACTGCGTATTCACTATGACAGAAGTAGCTCATGTTGGATATACTGAAGAAGAGCTTAAGGAAAAAGGAATACCATATAAGGCTAGCAAGTTTATGTTTGGCGCAAATGGTAAGGCTTTATCCCTAGGTGAGGGAGATGGAATAATTAAAATTCTTGCTGGAGCAGAAGATAAGAAAGTTCTAGGAGTTCATATACTTGGACCTCATGCCAATGATTTAATAGCTGAAGGCACTTTAGCTATGGCAAATGGCTTGGATACCAATAGTATAATGAGAACAATCCACGCCCACCCAACTCTTTCAGAAGCATTTGCTGAAGCAACATTTGGTTTGGAAGATAAAGCAATCCACATAGCACCACCAAGAAAAAGAAGATAGGGACAAGGGGACAGTAACCTTGTCCCATTTGTCATTATAGGGATGGAATAGATCAGTCTAATAGGGGTGAGAAGATGAATAAAAATGCAAAAATAGTTATTCTAAGCTTAATGCTTATATTATTTATTATTTTAGGATTTATGGTAAAAGGCAGTAGTGAAGGAATTCTTTTTGATGTTGGTATAATTGAGTACATACATAATAATACTAATCCTATAGTATTAGCTTTTATGAAATTCATTTCCTTCATAGGATCTGAAAACTTTTTGATACCAGTTACAGCTATGGTCATAGCTTATTCTTTGGTTAAAAGGAATTATTTTATTTCTAAATTATTATTACTATCAACCTTAGGATCATATACAATGAACCATTTATTGAAGCAGATATTCCAAAGGACAAGACCATTGGAGTATTTTTTAGTAGAACAAGGCGGATTATCTTTTCCAAGTGGACATGCTATGGTCACAATGACACTTTATTCTACAATAGCATTTTTATTGGCGAAAAAAGTGCAAGATAAGAGAAAAAAATATTTGATACATATTATTGCATTTGTCATGATTTGTCTCATGGGAATTAGCAGAATTTATCTAGGTGTTCACTGGCCTACGGATATAGTTGGGGGGTATTTAGCAGGTTATATATTCTATTATCTAACTGTTACTTTAGTAAAGAAATAAACTATATCGTATTTTTCCTCACCTACATATAACCCATTGCATATTCTAAAGTACTAAAGAATATGGGAGGGATATTATGGACATCCAACTGAATGCTTTACACTATGTATATCTATTATTTACACTTTTAATCTTAGGGGTAATGATAAGAAAGAGAGATACCACTTTAGTTTGTATACTAGGAATATTTATACTAGGAATCATAGCCACATCTTCATTATCACAAGGAATAATGGGGATATTTAACTCTTTTATCTATGCTATAGTTGAACTAATGGGAACAATCCTTATTATTTCAGTAATAGTTGCCATGAGTACAATTCTTACTAAGACTGGTGTAAATGAGATAATGGTTTCACCGTTTACAAAATTAATTAAAAATCCTACATTAGCCTACTGGGTTATAGGAATACTTATGATGATAATATCTTGGTTCTTCTGGCCATCGCCAGCAGTAGCTTTAATAGGTGCTGTTATGTTACCCGTAGCAGTTAGTGCAGGACTTCCAGCTTTAGGAGTGGCTATGGCAATGAACTTATTTGGGCATGGAATAGCATTATCAGGAGATTTTATTATTCAAGGAGCTCCAAGACTTACAGCAGATGCAGCAGGCATCCCAGTAGGAGAAGTTATTTCTGCCAGTATCCCACTAGTAATAGTCATGGGAGCAGTTACCACTATAATCGCCTTCATAATATTAAAAAAGGATTTGAAATCTGGGAAACTAAAAGTGAGTAAAGACAATAGAAGTAGAAGATTGATAGATGAGGATAAAAGTATAAAAGATATATTGAATCATAAGACAAAGAAAATTCTAGCCATACTAATCCCAATATTGTTTGCCATAGATGTTGCAGTTATGATTATTGCTAATCTCCAAGGTGGAGATGCTACGGCATTGATAGGTGGAACTGCTATATTTATCCTTATAATTGTTTCTATCTTAACTCACAAAGGCAAAGCCCTAGAAGAGATAACCAAATATTTAGTAACTGGTCTCAAATTTGGATTTGAAATATTTGGGCCAGTTATACCAATCGCAGCATTTTTCTATTTAGGTGATGAAGGATTTATTAAAGTTATAGGGGAATTCTTACCTCAAAGTTCTCAGGGGTTAGTTAATGATCTGGGTATAGCCTTAGCAAATATAGTACCATTAAATGCGGGAGTAGGAGCTGTGACGCTTACAACAGTAGGCGCTATAACCGGCCTAGATGGCTCAGGATTCTCTGGAATATCCTTAGCTGGATCAGTGGCTAGATTATTTGGTGCAGCCATAGGCAAGGGCATAGCCACCCTTACAGCACTAGGTCAAGTAGCAGGGATATGGGTAGGAGGAGGAACACTAATACCTTGGGCAGTTATACCAGCAGCTGCAATATGTGGAGTAGATCCATTTGAATTAACAAGAAGAAACTTTGTACCAGTAGTGATTGGATTAGTTGTAACTACAATAGTAGCAATGTTTATTATGTAAGGAAAATAAATATATAGTATTTCTTAATATAAATTAAAGGTAGATCAATTGATCTACCTTTAATTTTATCCCAATATATCCATACTTTTTTCTTCAATAAATTGATTAGTATATAGATTATAATAATAACCCTTCTTCTTAATCAGTTCCTTATGATTTCCTGATTCTTGGATTTTTCCATCTCTTATAACCAATATCTTA
>CAZIII010000256.1:0-3023 GCA_964539425.1 uncultured Tissierellaceae bacterium
AAAAGGATCTGTCGCTTGTCTCTCAGCTCATCAATCTCTTCTGCTATGCTTAATCATTAGACTCAGAGTATCTACAGTCTAGCTTGGAAGGGTTCTCTTCTATATAAAATGATAGCTCCTTGTATATTTCATTATAAAATAGAGCTTTTACGACATCCCTAAAAGAGTTTATTTCCCCATTCCTCCAACTCTAAAGTTCCATTTCATTCAGTATCTCCCTAAGCTTTTTAAGTTCTTCTACGCTTAAGGTTACACCTTTGCCCATCTTCTCATGTTCCGGCGACCAATCCCTGATGTCGTATTTAGGCTCCCTGTCATTCCAGCTGATTAAATTCAGTTCCTTTGACCAGCCTCTATTGTTTTCTGAAAGAATGCCCACGGTTTCTTTGATTTCATATTTAATATCTGCCTTGTCTTTCACCTCCTTTTTTACTAGTAACATATTCCCGTACAAACGGCTATTTATCAAATTTTATAGCATTATTTCGCCTTAAAAAGGTGTGAACTTTTCTATATTGTAACAAGTGATTTCTTCATATTCTTCAAGTGAAATTAGACCTAATAAATACATTTCTGCAAGTATTTCACTTGAAATATAATATGCTGATTCTTTTTCTACATTTTCATAAGTTATTTGACTATTCATTTTTCCCTCCATGTCCAATATTTATTCTTCACTATCCCTAGGACATCTGAGGTATTTTTGAGTAAAAAAAAATAAGACCTACGAAAAAAACTCGTAAGTCATTATGTTAAAGAATTAATATTATTTTTTATTTCAACAAACTGAGATTTATCAGTCAATACAAATCCCTTTGAACGAAAGTTTTATTAAATTATTTTTTGTGGAGAGCATTTTTCCAAGTCTTTCCCTGGTTTAAAGATTCATAATTGGTTTGATTATTATTAATATCCGTAAATCTTAAATGTATTTTTCCTTCAGAATCAATTTCTCCCTCAACTTTAGGAGATGTATCTGGAGCATCAGAAATATAAATCATCCTATTTTCCTCAATTCTTACAAAATACCATAGACTTCTAGCCATAGCCCTATCAACCTCTATAAGTCCATAGTTAGAATTTGGTATTATGATAGCATTTTCAAGAGATAAACTATCTAATATTTCTTGTTTAGTTAGTGGTTTATGAATGGTATCTTTCGCAGGAAGCGTAGGAGAATAATTTTCCTCATAGACAATAGGCTTGCCCTCAGAGTCTAAATTATCATGTTGAACATCCCTATCACTATCTCCTAAGGAAACTTTTACTACATCCCATGTCCCAGTCCCAAGTTCATCCAACATCGCAAGGCTAACCCTATTTCCATCCCACTTTATCCAGTACTTACCTGCTGAAATTGGTGCAAATCCATCATCGAGGGAGGTTTCTGCGCCTAAATCTTCAATAAATAAAGGATTTATCCTTTCAAATAAACTTACATTTGACAAAAGCAAGAGCGAAGCCTCATCAACTACTAGCGTATGTTTTTTATCAGGGGAAATAAAAGTATAGTAGGTACTTACAAGATGACCACCTAAAAAAATTAAAGACCCAAATAAGAATCCTGCAATTAATAAAATCCAGCCTGTTACCAGAATAACTCTAGCAATGTTACTAGAATATTTCTTCCAAAATAGCTTTAGAAAAAAGATAAGCCAAGCTACAATCATCAGTAAAAGAATAAATAGGACATCTCCTTGCCTTAATTGTAACCCAAAGAAATCAATTAATATTCTATAACCAGTCCTACTTTTTATATATAAAAGTATCATGGAAAATACTAGCCATATTAATGTTATTGCTGATAGAATGTATGTTTTTATCTTGTTATTTTTTACTTTTACCATGTTTTTATCCTCTAAATTCTAATTTGTATTTATTATACCATAAAAAATAAGCCTACAGATTTTACTCCGTAGTCTTAGTATATTTTTATATTAACTTATTAACTTCGTTTTGAACCTCTAAATATCCTCTTTTTTGTTCGCTTTTAGAAAATCAGATTTTTCCTTAGCTATCCGCTCTGCCTCTTGTTTAGCAAATAATAGCTTAATTGCCTTATCCCTACGAGCCTCTAAAGTACCAACATCGTGTTTTGAGATGATGGGATAGCTATCAAAACTGCCGTTTCAACCCCTGTTTTTATTAATGCTCGTACTTGGAAACATATCCAAGATTGGCTGTCGTTTGTGGGAACATATCAATATCGTGCTTAAATCCACATATTATAATATTCCTTATTCAAAAAAATCTTTACTATAAACCACAGTTCCTGTAACACGCTCAAGACTACCATCTTCAAGTTCCAAAGCCATGAACGATTCATTGGGTACATTAAATGGAGCTTTAATTCCCCATTTACTTGCAGGACTAAATCCAAATCGTGGGTAATATTTATCATGCCCCAGAACAATTATTGATTCGAAACCCATTTCTTTTGAAATTTTTAGACCTTGAAGAATCAATTTACTACCAATACCTTTATTCTGATATTCGGGTAAAACAGAAACAGGTGCCAATGCTAATGATCTATATTTTATTTCACCGTCTTTAATGAGCAGTTTTGTAAACATAATATGTCCTACAATTTCTTCGTTAATTTCTGCAACAAGTGAAAGTTCAGGTACAAACATATTACTTTTTCTCAGTTTTGCAACTAGAAGTTGCTCTTTATGATCACTATGTACTTCATTTTTAAACGCTTTTTCTACCACTGTTTCCGAAATTTCATAATCTTTTTCAGTTTCCTGTCTTATAATTATATTCATCTTTAAATATCTCCTTAACTCCAAATTAATTAATTGTTATATACCTCAGGCACGCAAACCATCATCAAGTTTCTTAAACAATATATCTAGTCGTGTTTTCTTGTTAGGCTGCGGTGGAAAATTCCGAATAATTGTATGAACTTCAGTTGGCGCCCCTTTAATTGCACGATCAATCATGTCGTCGCTTGCAACCTTTGAGATTTTTGATAACTCAAGTGCATAAGCTGCGTAAACAATTGGTCCTAGTACATGACG
>CAZIII010000257.1:0-3016 GCA_964539425.1 uncultured Tissierellaceae bacterium
TGTACCAAACCAGTGTACTGAATTTGGTTTTTGGTTCTTGTTTAAACCATCTATTTCTTCATATTTAAAACCATTTATATGTGGCCCTACTACTGTCATTATGCATATAGTAAAAAGTAGGACAATGGCTATAATAGCAACTTTATTGCCTTTAAGCCTTCTCCAGGCATCTTGCCAATAACCTATCCTAGGACGTGCCATAGATTCTCCTAAGTCCTTATCTACGCCAACCTTTCTGAATTTATCTTTTGAAATACTTTCCATTGTTCAATCCTCCTACTTCTTGTTTTTTGAAACTCTAATTCTAGGATCTACAACACCATAAAGTAAATCTACTACTAATTGAGATATAATAAACAATGCTGCATAGAAAATTGTGGTACCAATTATCATAGTATAATCTCTATCATTGATTGAAGTTATGTAATAGAATCCTAATCCTGGAATGCTAAATATTCTTTCAATAACAAAAGAACCTGTAAAGATTCCAGCTATTTGTGCCCCAAGTATAGTAATAGCAGGTAGTATCGCATTTCGAAGTACATGTTTCCTTACAACATTAAATGGACTAACTCCCTTAGCTTGCGCTGTAAGAATATAATCTTGACTTACAACTTCCAATACATTCGAACGCATATATCTTGCATACGTAGCTATAGAACCGAAGCACATAGCTATTGTTGGTATAATTGTATGCTTGAATTTACCCCATCCAGTAGTTGGTAACAATTCAAACCTAACTGAGAATGTATATTGCAATAGTGCTGCAACAATAAATACTGGTATTGTTACACCTAACATAGCGATAAATATAACTAAATAATCTGGCCACCTATTTCTATTTAAAGCAGCAATTATTCCAAGAATAATCCCTATTGGAATTCCTATGGCAATTGCTTGTGCACCTAATCTTCCTGATACCTTTGAATTTGCAGCTATAGTCTCTGTAACAGATCTTCCCGGATATCTTAGGGACTCTCCTAAATCACCTTTTGTAATTAAATTCTTCATGAATTTCCCATATTGTACTATGACAGGTTTATCTAAACCATATTTCTCATAGTAATTTTGCTTAATTTGTTCAGGTAATCTTTTAGCCATATGTGCTAATGGGTCTCCTGGTATACTATGCATTAGGAAAAAAGTAAGAGTTATAACAATCCACAAAGTAAGCAACATATAGCCAATTCTTTTAAAAATATACTTGCCCATTTTCTTCCTCCTTATCGTAGTTAGCAATATAGCAGCTTACAGGCATAGCCTGCAAACTGCTACAAATTATTCTGCCTTATCTACCTTGTGTGAAACCGTATTTATATCCTTGAGTACCAAATGGAGTAACTCCTAGGTTCTTAATAAATTTATATCTAAATGAATTTGTTCTTGGATATACTACCGGTGCTACTGCTGCATCTTCATATAATAATATATGCTCTGCTTCTTTGAAGTACTCTAGACGCTTAGCAGGATCCATTTCTGAAGATGCTAAATCTATAAGTTCATCAAATCTTTCATTTTTCCACCCAGTTCCAATTGCTGGTGCATCTGATTTAAATAATCCTAGCATATTGCTTGGATCATTGAAATCTGCTCCCCATGCCATATAACCGATTTGGAAATCACCTTTTTGTACACTACCATCAAATACTGGCCATTCCATTTGATTAACTTCTAAATTAATACCTAAATTTGTCTTATACATTTGTTGTAAATATTCACCATAAGTTCTAAACCATTGGTCTGTTGAACCTAAGGAAATTCTTACAGTAAGTTTAGATGGATCTGTATCCATCCCTAATTCTTCTAAGCCTTTAATTAAAAGTGCTTTTGCATCAGAATCAGCAACTAATTTTGATACTGGTGATTCTGCTACTTGTCTATATTCGTCATTGCCTAAATTCATACTTGGTGGAACCCAACCAAATGCTGGGGCATTTACGCCATTCCAGATAACATTTGCTGCTTCTTCTCTGTTTATTGCAGCTGAAAAAGCTTTTCTTATATTAGCATTCTTAAATACTTCATCTTGAGTGTTGAAGAACATAAAGAAAGTGCTAGGGTTAACTATCTCAATATGATCTAAATTCTCATCCTTCATGAACTTTTCTTTCCACTCTGGTCTATTAGCTACTGCTGCGTCTACAGAACCATTAGCTAATGAGTTGTAGATTGCATTTTCATCTTGAATAATCTTTAGATTTATAGTTTGCATTTTAACATCATCTTTACCCCAATAGTTTTCATTCTTAGTTAAAACTAATTCACTATTGTGTACCCAAGTGGTTAAATTAAATGGTCCATTATAAACTACAGTATCAAGTTCTGTACCATATTTATCTCCTTGAGCTTCAACTATATCTTGTCTTTGTGGCAACATAACTCTTTGATAAGTTAATTGCTCGAAATATGGAGTTGCTGACTCTAGAGTGATTTCAAGAGTATTATCATCTAATGATTTAACGCCAAGTTCATCAACTGACATTTGTCCACTATTTACCTTTGAAGCATTCTTGATAGGCATTAATATAAATGCATAAGGAGAAGCTGTATCTTGTGCTAATGATCTTTTGATACCATATTCATAATCTTGTGCTCTTACTTTAACACCATCAGACCATGTATTATCTCTTATCTTAAATGTCCAAACACTGCCATCTTCATTATGATCCCAGCTTTCTGCACCAGCTGCTGCTAAAAAGTTGTTTTGGTTCTCATCTTCTTCTAATCTTGTAAGTGGTTCAAATACATTGTTTAGTATTGTGTTAGAATAGCTATCTGCACCTTTAGAAGCATCCAATGTACTTGGCTCTGCACCTAATATTAAGTTTAGATATTGTTCACTATCAACATCTGTTGCTACTTCAGTATTTCCACCTGTACTATCTGATGGTTTGTCCACTACCTTTGCATCTTCTTTTCCACAGCCTACTACAGTAAGTAAAACTAACAACATTACAATTGATAGTACTAAAAACTTCTTGTTTCTCATCTGTGAATCCTCCTTTTTGGTATTAGA
>CAZIII010000258.1:0-2997 GCA_964539425.1 uncultured Tissierellaceae bacterium
TCTGGCTTGTCCTTTATATATTCTTGTATTATACATAGCCTTTCATTTAAATCTACCTTTATGTAATCATCAAGTTCAACTCTTTTATCTGTTGTACGAGCTGCTTCTTTAACAGCAGCATCATGTCCAGTCAAAGCTGCAAAAGGAGAGAACTGTGCTGCACGAGCTTGTCTAGGCATAGGAGGGTGCTTACTTGATCTATGATGTGGCAAATTGATTATGTCTTTATATGAATTCATCATGCCTTATGGCCTCCAATCTGTTTATTACGGGAAATAGTTGTAGCTCCTTCTTCAAGATTCATTCCTTTTAAAATAGCATTCTTACCATACTTATCCTTCAATTTAAGTACAGCCTCTTGTAGCTTTCTTTCTCTTTCTAATTCTTCTTCTTTTTCTTTAGCAGCTTTCAAATCTGAAAACATATCTAGTTGTTCATAAGAATTTTTAACAACTGAATCTTCTGAGACTACATTATTAGCATTAATAGTAACCCTTCTAATTAATAGGTTTTTATCTACAATACGATTAAATAAAGCTATTACTGCATCCATAATAACCATGGCAGAGAATGTCTGCTGACTTAAATTGCTAGTACCATGTGCATGTTTTGGAATCTTTCTTCCATAGCTGTCTATAGTTACTTCACCACTATAGGATTTGCCTATATTTTTATCCGTAAGGTTTTCTATATCATATCCTATTGTTAAAACCACCTGGTCAGTTACTAAGCTCTTAGCCACTAAATCCAGAACGAGAAGATCTGTCATCTCTTTTACTATTAACTTTGCTTTTTCAAAGGTATATGGTTCATGAAGTACTTGTCCAGAGCCTATGCTATTTGACTTTGGCTTATATGCTTTAATGTCTTCCATAGTACAGGGTTCCCAACCCCATGCATGATCAATTAGAAGTTCTGCATTTATACCAAAAAGTTTATAAAGTAAATCTTCATTGTAATATTCATCTTTTTTTCCAATAGAACATCTTGCAATGTCTCCCATAGTATAGATACCATTTGCTTCTAGCTTCGCAGCATAACCTTTACCAACTCTCCAAAAATCAGTAAGAGGCCGGTGGTTCCATAGCAGTTTTCGATATGTCATTTCATCTAATTCTGCAATACGCCCACCGTCTTTATCTGGTTTTATATTTTTAGCATGAATGTCCATTGCAATTTTAGCAAGATATAAATTAGTCCCAATTCCAACTGTGGCAGTAATTCCTGTAGTTTTAAATACATCTTTAATAATCATCTCAGCCATTTGGTAAGGGCTAAGTTTATATAGTTTAAAGTAGCTTGTAATATCAATAAATACCTCATCAATTGAGTATACATGAATATCTTCTGGAGCTACATATTTCAAATATACATTATAAATCTTTGTACTATATTTCATATAAAGTTCCATTCGTGGAGATGCGACTATATATGAAATAGCTATTTGAGGTGAGTTTATTAATTCCTTGCTATCATATGATTCAGATACAAAACTTCTATTAGATGCTTTATATAATCTATTAGCATTAATTTCCTTAACTCTCTTTATAACTTCAAATAATCTAGGTCGACCTGGAATTCCATATGATTTTAGAGATGGTGAAACAGCAAGACAAATAGTCTTTTGTGTCCGACTAGCATCTGCAACTACTAAGTTAGTAGTCATAGGATCAAGACCTCGCTCTAAGCATTCCACAGAGGCATAAAAAGATTTCAAATCAATTGCAATATATATTCTATTTTCTTTTCCCATACTATTTCACCTTTCTTTGTCGAACGTATATTCTATATTATATCATATATTTCCACAGATAAAAATATTCCTTCAAGCCTAAACTTAAAGGAACATGAATAAATTCTTATTCTTGCATTTTTACTACTTTTGTAGAAGAAATCTTATCATGCAATGTTATTTTCTCCTTATTGAAAAAGATATATACCAGAACAAAAGGAAAAAAGGCTAGTGAAAGATATTTTATTATAGTCCTAACTATGATTTGTATTAAACTCAATGGTTTGTTCTTTATAGATACTATTTTAAGTCCCATAATTTTCATACCTATATCACCTTTTATTAAGCTGATACTTATAATTTCTATAATAATTAAACATACTAAAGCAGGTAATATTATTTCAATTATCTTCAGGAATTCTAAGGGTAGCCTTATTAAATCTAAAAACACTGTTGGTAAACATATCATGTACTTTAAAAGCCAGAATATTAACCATCCTGAACCTTGATTATTCCCGAATATGAAGTAACTTGGAAATATAAGTAGACTAACTCCCCCAAGTAATAACATTGCTGGGAAAAAGATTATAACTTTATTTAAAATATGTGCAGCTATTCTCTTCCCTATCATTATAAATTACCCCTTTTTATAAATTATAAAGTTCTTCATATCTTTTCTCTGCTCCTTTTGTTTCTTTTCGAATATCTATTATTTCATCTACTGTGTTTATCTTATCTATTATATCATTCAATTTATAATTCTCAGTAGATACAATTATTTCATCTGATTTTAATTTAAATTCAGGATTGTTTAATTTATCCGAGGTTTCTTTAGGGTTCTTAACTTTGAAATAGTATATGTCTTCTTGATATTTTGAGATATCTTCTTCTATAAATTTTCCATCCTTTATAAATACTATATGAGAGGTCATTTCATCTACTTCTGCAAGATTATGAGATGATAATAATATTGTTTTTCCTTGTCTTTCAAAGTCTAAGATAATTTTCCTAACCTTAATTATAGTGCTAGGATCAAGTCCATTAAAAGGCTCATCTAACACTATAAAGTCCGGATCATTTAATATAGACATAGTAAAAAGTAATTGTTGCTTCATTCCTAGGGAGTATTCTCCTACTTTTTTATTTATAAAGTGTTTGATTCCCATAAGTTCTACAGCTTTTCTAATGGAATCCTTACTTAATTTATGGATTTCACAAATAAATTTTAAATGATCTAGTCCTGTTAGATATTCATATAATACTGT
>CAZIII010000259.1:0-2994 GCA_964539425.1 uncultured Tissierellaceae bacterium
CAAAAACCTGCTACTGAAATAGGTGTTATAGACGCATCTGCTCCACCAGCAACCATCATATCCACATTGCCTGATTTTATCATTCTAAAGGATTCCCCTATGGCGTGAGTACTGGATGCACAAGCTGTGGTTATTGTCATAGTTGGTCCCCTAAATCCAAAGGCCATGGATATCTGCCCCGGTGCCATATTAGATATCATCATAGGTATAAACAATGGACTAACCCTACTTGGTCCTCTATCCTTTAGTTTTCCATACTCAGTTTCCATGGTTTCCATACCACCGATTCCAACTCCGATTACAACACCAACTTTATCTAAATTTAACTGACTTAAGTCAATTTTTCCATAATCTAAAGCTAATTTTGTACCGGCTACTGCATACTGTGTAAATCTATCCATCCTTCTTGATTCCTTTTTATCCATAAAATCTGATGGATCGAAGTCCTTTACCTCTGCACCTATTTTTGTGTCAAATTCTGATGTATCAAATCTAGTTATATAACCAACTCCAGATTCTCCTTGTATTAGAGAGTCCCAGAAATTATCTTTAGCTATACCGATAGGTGTTATAGCACCTAATCCTGTTATTACGACTCTTCTCAATTTCTTTACCTCCATCATTAAGGTATTATTCAATTTTCCCTTGTACATAGGCTACTATATCACCAATGTTTGTAAACTTTTCTGCGTCCTCATCTGGTATAGTTATTCCAAATTCATCTTCTAAAGCCATCATAATTTCTACTGCATCTAATGAATCTGCTTCTAGATCTTTCATCAAAGAAGTTTCTCCTGTAATACTCTCCACATCATCTACACCTAATTGCTCACCTATAATTGCTTTTACTTTATCAAATATCATTTTTATTCCTCCCTATTTTTAGTTAATTCCTTACTTTAGATAAATTATCTACTACATTGCCATTCCGCCGTCTACATTTATAATCTGGCCTGTTATATAGTCTGATTTTTTACTTGCTAAAAATACTACTAAGTTTGCAATATCCTTTGGATTGCCAAAAGTATTTAGAGGTATGGCTTTTAGCATAGTATTTTTAATTTCGTCTTTCAATGCTTCTGTCATGTCTGTAGATATAAATCCTGGTGCAATACCATTAACTCTTATGCCACGACTACCTAATTCTTTTGCCATGGATTTTGTAAATCCTATGACTCCAGCCTTTGAAGCAGAATAATTTCCTTGACCTGCATTTCCTATTATTCCTACTACAGAAGTAATATTAATTATCTTTCCGTATCTTTTCTTCATCATTATTTTAGATACTGCTTTTGTACAAAGAAAAGTTCCTTTCAAATTAACATCCATTACTTCATCCCAGTCTTCTGATTTCATTCTAATAAGCAAATTATCCTTTGTAACACCAGCATTATTCACCAAAATATCAATTGTCCCAAGTTCTTCCTCTATGGTTTTTATCATTTCTGTCACTTCTTCTTCTACTGAAACATTTGCTTTTATGGCAATTGCTTTTACACCATAGGATTTTATCTCTTCAATCACTTCCTTAGCTTTTTCCATATTATTCACATAGCTAATAGCTATATGAGCTCCATTTTTCCCTAGTTCTAGGGCAATTTCCTTACCTATACCCCTTGAGCCTCCTGTTATTAAGGCTACTTTATTATTTAAGCCCATCGTGGTTTCCTCCTCTTCTCAATTGATTGTTTAGATTTACCTATGTTTTTGCGTAATTCTAAATTATACTCTTCTTCAATTGGCGCAAAGGATTTTATTCTACTAAGTGTTTCTTCAAAAGATTCTATATCACTTATACTATAAGCTTTTACTTCCTTACCCATGGCTTTGCTAATGCGTTTAACAAATCCTGAAAGGGATTTGCCTGGTCCTAATTCTATAAATGTAACTACACCTTCATTTATCATAAATTCCACAGATTGCTGCCATAAGACTGAATTACTCACTTGATTAACTAATTTATCTTTTATTTCATCTTTACTAGTTAAAAGTTTAGCATCTACATTAGAAATAAAATTCTTTTGAGGATCCTTTATCTCAATTTTAGATAATTCATTCTTTAGTCTTTCTCCAGCTGGAACAAGTAAGGATGAGTGAAAAGGTGCAGATACAGACAATGTAACTGCCTTTTTTGCTCCTACTTTAACTGCTTCCTCACATGCTGCTTCAATACTTTTTAATTCTCCTGATAAAACGATTTGCTCCGGACTGTTATAGTTTGCTACTTCAACTATTCCGTATTCCTTAGTTTTTTGCAAAATTGCAGGTATTTTTTCCCTATCCAATCCAAGTATAGCAGCCATTCCACCAACTCCTACTGGTACTGCCTCTTGCATGAATTTACCTCTCTCTTTTACTAATTTTATAGCATCTTTAAATTCTAAACTTCCACTAGTTACCAAGGAACTATATTCTCCTAAGCTAAGACCAGCTGTATATTCACAATCTATTCCCATAGTTTCCAAGGCTTTTAATATTGCTATACTTGTGGCTAATATTGCTGGTTGAGTATTTTCCGTTCTTTTCAAATCTTCTTCACTTCCATTGAAGCAGATATCTTTTAGATTCATATTTAGAACTTCATTTGCTTCATCAAATATCTTCTTTGATGCTGGAAATTTGTCATAAAAATCTTTGCCCATCCCCACATATTGAGAACCTTGACCTGGGAAAACAAAAGCTATTTTATCCATTGATATCACCATCCTTCAGCGAGCACAACGAATAAAGTCTTTTCTCTGCCGAAAAAACTATTTCCTCAATTATTTCTTTACATGGCTTAATATCCTTTATTAGACCTGCAATTTGACCAGCCATTAATGAGCCTTTATCCACATCTCCGTCTACTACAGCTAGTTTTAACCTTCCCGAACCCAATAGCTCTAGTTCCTCCAAAGAAGTATTTCTTCTTTCAAGATCCAAAAATTCTTTTGTAAATTTGTTTTTTAAAACTCTTACAGGATGACCAGTACTTCTCCCAGTTACTTGTGCATC
>CAZIII010000260.1:0-2980 GCA_964539425.1 uncultured Tissierellaceae bacterium
ATGTTCAACTAATTCATAATTAAAGGGAGGTTTATTTCATTAAGAAGAAAAACAAATTGAGCTGGAGATTGTAGCGGAAAATTATACTACTTACTGAAAGTATGTGATATAATTTAATAGAGTAGAGAGCTGGAAAGTTACAGTTAGGAGATGATGCAATAACATGTCAATTAGAAAAAATAATAAAATCCTGTCAATAGTTAGCTTTTCATTTTTATTTGCTTATCTTCTATCATTTGTTTTTGAAGGTCAGGTACTATATAGTATCATGTACCACAATAATATGGACCCATCCATTTTTATAGTTGGAGCAATTATTTCACATTTTATAGGATTATTTTCTTCTGGTTTTTTCATAAAATCTGTCCAGAAGGCAAGACAAACTATGGTTACTAGCATGGGAATTTGTTTTCTTTTAACTATACCTTTTTTCTTTTATAATCAGTTTATTTATGGTATTAGTTTACTTATATCTGGGTTTGCCGGTGGAGTTGCTGTAGCCTCATGGGGATATTATCTAAAAGCATTAACACCTAAAAATCAGAGGATAAAGACCTGTGCAGATGTGCTTATATATTCCAACATTATAATGATTGCTATTAATGTTATAGCTATTAATATATCAACTTATCTAGGATTGACTATGTCTTTACTTTGCCTGATTGTAGCAATTATTTCTACTATTAAGATAAAATTGGATAATGATCAAACTTGGAGCGATAAGAGTCAAAATAAGGGTTCAATAGATATTAGAAAATCCCTTGTTATGCTCTTTATCTTTGTAGCTACTATTACTATTAATTCTGGACTTATGTATCAAGTTATCAATCCAGCTTTTGATCATTTAACAGGGTTAGTTAGCTTGTATTGGGCTGTTCCTTATATAGTGGCCCTTATCCTAATGAGGAATTTACCAAAAAGGGTTAACCGTTCATATGTCTTATATATTGGAATGGCAATGATAGTATTTTCCTTTATTAGTTTTATGCTATTAGGGCGAAATTCTATGGATTATATTATTGTAAACACATTGATTTTAGGTGCCTGTGGTATTTTTGATTTATTTTGGTGGAGTATAATTGGCGAAATGCTTGACTATTCAAGTAATCCTGTCAAAATGTTTGGGATAGGATTATCTGCTAATGTATTTGGAGTACTTACTGGTGATTTAATAGGCATAGGCGTTTCTTCTATGGGATTACCTGATGCTGAAATCACAGTTATAGCATTAGTTGTTATATGTGTTACTTTAGCTTTACTACCACCATTAAACCGTCAACTTTCAACATTGATTAAAGGGCATGTATATATAATGGCCTATGACCATATGAGTAAACCTGAGAAAAAAGAAATAATTCAAAATTCAAAAGTACTTGTTCCTCTTACTGAAAGAGAAGGTGAAGTACTACAATTAATTTTAAATGGAAAATCCAACCGTGAGATTGGTGAAGAATTATTTATTAGTGAGAGCACAGTCAAAACTCATGTAGGTAATATCTACTCAAAATACGATGTGTCTAAGAGGGCGGAGCTTATTAGTATGCTTCTTAGTAGGGGCATCCAGTAGAAGTATTTTCAGCCATTTGTAATACCTATCATACTTTAGTATGATAGGTATTTTTTAATCTCATACTAAGGGTCGATGCACAATCTATGAAATTTTAATACAATAGATTAAAGATTATTGTACAAGATAATTAGAATACTTAAGTGATGATTACAAGAAATAAGTAATGGAAAGGAAGAAGGCTATGGATTATAAATTTAAACCCAAAAAATTTACGTCAATAGTAATAGCATTATTGTTAATGCTTAATAGCTTTGTGTTTGGAGTAGAAAATGAGCATTGGGCAAAAAAGAATTATGATTATTTTGTGCAGAAGAATATCCTTGAGGAGGGAAGCCAAAATTTTGATAGAAATATCTCATTAGATGACTTTTCTAAACTATACAATCTGATAATTAATGAAGACTTATTGGGAATTGATGAAGATTCCAAAGAACTAATGACTAGAGCAGATGTAGTTAGACTCTTAGCTGTAAATTTAGAACTAGATGAATTATTTGAGATTTCCCCACATGATTATAATGATGGAAAAGATTTAGATGATAGCCTTAAAAATGAGATAAACAAGATTTTATCATTAGGTATCATTAAGGGTTATACTGATAATACTTTAAAACTGGAAAATAAAGTTACATTTGGAGAAGCAATTACAATACTTAAGAGAGTTAGAGAAGTTAGCATTATTAATTCTATCGACATGGCAAATGTACCACTTCCGGAAGAAAGCAAGGAAATGGAAGACCTATCCCAAGCTACAAGAAACGCTGTGGAATTGTTTGTTTATGGATCACTTCTTAATGAGAAACTAATAAATGTGGAATATGATGAAAGTATCAGTGAAGAATGGATCAAAACAAGAGATGAGGCAGAAAAGATATGGGATATGCTATTAAAATCTAGTCTTTTAATGTCTGTATCTGTTGATAAGAATATTAATACTCTGGAAAATGATTTAGACAAGTCTTTAAGCGGTGCTAAAGAGGATAATCTCCAATGGGCTCAGGATATTCAAGCAAAGTTTGATGCTGTTAAAGGCAATAAAAAACTAGGTGAATTTTCCAAACAACTGGGAATGGAAGCTAGAGAAGCTTTAGAGCTATTAAAGCTATCCCATGATATAGTTAGTGGAAATGCTCTAGAAGAAGCAGAGTTCTATAGATATGCAGAGCTGGTAGCGAGGACTACAAAATCAGCAGCAAAGGTGGGACTTTTTATTGGAAGTACCATACTTACAGCCGGTGGAACTACAGCTGCTGCAGGTTATTTGACCATGGGAGAGGCAGCCAGTGTTGTAGTATCGGGAGTGGATGTAGTTTTAGATGTAAGCTCTACTGCTAGTAATATTTATATAGGTGAAGATGGCAGAGTGACAATGGCTATCCAAGAAGCTCAGGATGCATTTGCCCCTGTGTC
>CAZIII010000261.1:0-2972 GCA_964539425.1 uncultured Tissierellaceae bacterium
ACTCTTTTCATTTCACATGCTCCTTTATAAAATATAATTTCTTCAATGTTTATCTTATGCCCTTATTTGTAATCCTTTTAACCATTCATCTAATTCCGTTTCTCGGTCTGCATCCACTGAGAACTCCTTGGAAGCAGCAATCTGTCCATCTATAATATAAAGTATTTTCCTTGCTTTGGCAGCAACGCGCTTATCATGGGTAACTGTCATTATGGTCATTCCGTCCTCATTCAAATATCCAAGTATTTTCAAGACCTGATCTGTTGCCTCAGAATTCAGTGCCCCTGTTGGTTCATCTAAAAAAAGTATTTCAGGATTATTGATCATGGAACGGCATATAGAAGCTCTTTGTAGCTGTCCTCCAGAAACCTGACTGTTATCACGATCTTCAATTCCTTCAATTTCCATCCTCTTCATTAATTCCAATCCACGTTTTCTTATTTCCTCTGCAGATTCCTTTTTAGCTACTAGACCTGGAAGTATAATATTATCGAAGACAGAAAGATTTTTTAGCATCTGTGGATTTTGAAATACAAAGCCCATTTTTGATAGACGAAAGTCCGATAATTCTTCTTCCTTCATTTCACATATATTTGTTCCTTCAAACAGTACTCTACCACTATTTATCTTATCCATTCCGCTGATACTATAGAGAAGAGTTGATTTACCTGAACCTGAAGGTCCCATAATAGCCACAAAATCTCCTCTGTTTATATCAAATGATACCTCATGTAAAACTTTTGTATCTTTAAATGACTTGCTAATTTTTTCTATTTTTATCATGGTTTTTCTCCTTATTCCATTATTTGGTCTCTGATATGATAGCTTCTTACAACTTTACTTCCCACAATTACTGTAATAAATACTAAAAATAGCTGTGCTGCTGGGCTAAGCACATAGGACTTTACTGGTTCAACTAACATCATTATTTTTGATGCACCCATAGAAGATAGCATCATCCCAAAAATAAGTTCACCTAATGTGTTTGCCAGGAAGGTTCCCACAATAATTGCCACGGATTGAATCAACAAAATTCTTACTCCAAACTGTATTCTAATGTCCTTGTTGGAAAATCCAATTGATTTTTTAATTGCGATGGCGCTGTGTTCCCTAGCTGTAATAAGCCGTAAAATCATTACAGTAATCAGCATTACTAACACTAATGAAATCACAATGGCTGCACCTGAAACCAAAATCAGGTTATCTGTTATGCCACCAAGGGTTTGAGACACGAACTCGCTAATTGGTGTTATTTTACTGTCTGTCAAAATACTACGTAGTTCAAGAGTTTTTTCCTCAATGTCTACACCATCCATGACATCTAAATAAATAATATAGACTTCAACATCTTTCTCTTCAAAATCAATATTTGCTTTTGCAGTCTTTCCACCGTAGGTTATATCTTGGTAAATACCACTAACAGTAAATAGGAGTTCTTCTCCTCCATAGCTTACTCTTATATCGTCTCCAAGCTCTTTTCCCAATTCTGAAGCATTTAGATAAGAGAGTGCTATTTGTTTTGCGTCTTCTGGTGCACTTCCTTCTAGATATTCCAATGGGAAAACAGATCCATCACCATTTTCTACACGAAGGTATTCCCATTCTCCATCTAAGTTTTGAATCTCTACATAGCTATTTTGATAAATTTCATACTTGGCAATTTCAGGATCATCTTCCAGATAAGTTATGGCAGCATCTTTTTGTTCTTTGAGTTTATCTGTATACTGAATATCTATACGAATATCACTTTCTCCAACACCCATATACGTCATAAAGGATGGATTCTCAACGGTGTTCCTCATATTCATAGGAAGCAAAATCAAGAATGATGAAAATATAAAAACGAAAAAGATAACAATATATTCCTTCCATTTACATTTTAATTCACCTAATGCTATGGTAAGATTACGATTCTTAAATCCTGATATAGGTAAAGAATAGTGACCTTCCTTCTTTATCCTCTCTTGTCCTCTCATCATCTCTACAACAGAGCTCTTAAGATTCTTATGAATTGTTTTTTTACATCTAAATATAACTATGATACTAAGTAGGATTACTCCTATTAAAGGGAATACCCATTTCATCCATTCATCTATTCCATTTCCACAATACATAATAACTGATGATGAAAAGAAATCTCCAAAGGGAATGGCTACTAGGTAACCTATTACTCCCGCTACAAGTACAAGTAATGTGTATTTCATCTGATATAACTTTTTAATTGCTTTATTTGGAAATCCAATTGCTTTCATTTCACCAATGGTATAATTTTCTTCTGCCAAGGTTGCCCTAATAATATATGATAAACACAGGACTGCTATCATTATTAAAAGAATACTGATTGCAATAATTATCAATGCTACAATCCCAAAAGAAAGATTATTCATTATACTTAACTGGCTACCTGTTATTGCTACACCGTTAGAAGGCATATTAGAATCAATATAATCCTTCTCTAGAACAGCCGTAGATGTACCTTCCTCTAAAAGGAATTCAAATAAGTATTCCCATTCACCCATGTGCCTGCTTATTTCATCAAGATCTGTCTGATTGATAAGAAAACGTTTAGAGGTCGTTAGTGCTGCATTCATAGATGAATCACGAATAATTGTTGATACGGTCATATCTTTTGTATAGTTACCCTCGCGCAATGTAATAATATCTCCTGCCTTAATCCCAAGGTCCTCTGCATAGTAGACTGGAACCCCTATTTCCCCTTCCTTCACAAAAGCAATTTCATTATCCATATTCAAGAGAAAATCAAAGCCTTCATTTTGAATTACGAATCCGTTATCCATTAGAGAATTTTCAAGAGTTTCACCTTGATAAATAATATTTGCATTTCTGATATCAAGCATCTTTACTATAAGTGAATCCTTAATATATTCGTGGCTTTCTTCAAAGCTCTCAAATAAATTTTCATCATAGTCTCCCTTATGCATCTGCAAGTATTGGGGAGGAATAGCCAGTTC
>CAZIII010000262.1:0-2963 GCA_964539425.1 uncultured Tissierellaceae bacterium
TCAAACATATAATCTACAGCATTTTTAAAACTTTCATCATCCTCCCTAACCTCACTTGCGTCTATCATTGCCAGTAAAGTAGTAAAGTTTTGTTCTTCCTTTGGTGTTTCATAATATATGTAACCTATAAGGGCTGTATAATAAAGCCTCTCTGCCTTAACCCAAAAATCTTCTCCTGATTTTTCACCATCTCCCTTTGTGTTAGCTATTATAGTTTGGACTAGTTTAAGTATATCTTTTTCACTTCTTAGATAGGCAAAGGGATTATATTTCATACTTTTCTTAAAATTGATTGTATTAAGTGACTTTATTTTATAACCAGCTTTTTCTAACATTTTCCCGCACTCATGGAGAAGGCTTCCTTTAGGGTCGGTTACAACATAACTAGAATGAAGTTGCATAAGATTAGGCTTTACAAAGAATCTTGTCTTACCTGAACCTGAACCACCAATTACTAGTACATTTTTATTCCTAGCATACTTAGGGTTTTTAGGTCTACTATTCATAGTTATTCTCTCTGTTTCTGTTAAGATAAGGTTGTTACTAAATTCTTCATCTTCATATGGCTCTATATCCTTTTCACTTCCCCATCTTGCAGATCCATACTCTTCTCCCTGGCGAAACTTCTTTGCATTTTTCCCTTTGTTATATATGATAAGTTTTACTGTTACTGCTAGTATTAAACCTACTAGTAAATCCCTTACATATCGGCTAGGAATTAACCCTATAGTCTCTATTTCCATTATTGCTTGAAATATATGATCTAGTAAGTCACCCCCTATATATGAATTTACATGATAAGAAAAAATATTTCCTAAATAAAAAAACGCAAGATATGGTAGGTTGTTTCTTACAAAAGCCTTTTTATCTCGCACACAAAATATCTTCTTAATATCATTACTTATATCTTCTATTACACTCAATTGATCACCCCTTTATAGAGTTTTATCTTGTTACTTCTTTTTTATTTTTTCCTTCTTTACTTTTATTTTTATTATTTCCCTTATCATTATCCAGACTTTTCACCTTTTCTTTATAGTCATTGAGAATATCTATTGTTGATTTTAATTTGCTAGCTGTTTCTTTTTTAATAGGCCTAACCTTACTACCCTCAAGAATAAATTCTGATATATCTAAAACATTTCCTTCTTTATCCTGGGGAATAATTTTAAATAGAGAATTCAAAAAATGATTTTCTCCTCCCATCTTATATCCCTGGCCATAAACTGATAAATTTAAAAACCCCTCATTATCTAGTAAAGCATCTACACCATTTTTAAAATCTACATATTCAATATCTTCGTATATGTTCCATATCTTTGAATCTAGAACTTTTATTTCTTTATCTTTATTTGCTATATCTATATGGCTATGAATTACTTTGCAATCATAATTTTCTAGTTCTATAAGCTTCATAAATATCTTATCAATTTCATCACTATGTTTACTAAACTCCTCTTCACTACACTTGGTAGCACTTTTTTTATTTAACAGTAACATTTTCATGCCTCCTTCTTTCTCTAAATTTCGCCCATTTCTTTAAACAAGGAATAAAAATAAGCTCTTCCTTCTGGTCTTACTACTGTATAAACACCTGGTTCACCATTATATCTATTTATATAATCTTTTAATTTAAAATAATTAGAAGCTGTTGAGTAGTATCTAAGCTTACCCTTTTGATTCCTGTATAAATATCCTCTATCTACAAGTATTTTTATAAATCTGTTTTGGCTAATACCAAGTTCTTTTGCAGTATCTCTAAGACATATACAATCTCCCAAGGAAATAAATTTATCAAAAAACTCTCCTTTTGGTAAAAGCTTTTCAACCTCCTGTTTTTTTGCCTCTATTTGCCTAAGGGCTATTAAGTATCCCCTAGCTAACAGTTCTTGATCACTCATCTTTTCCTGGCCTATAAAATAACCTCCAAATTTTCTAATTGAAGGTAGGACTTCACTACTTACCCAGTTTTTAAACTTTATTGCACTTTCTAGTTTGCTACCAAAAACAAGGGCATACATTCCTGATTCATTAATTATTATCATATTCCTTCTTTGACCTGATTCGGTAAAACACCGTATCAGCTTATCTTCATCATAAACATGACTTGCTATAGCATCACTTGGTCTTTTATATCCTAAGGCTTCTGCTATATCCTTTCCTACAAACCATGGCTCATTATTAATTATCATAGTTCTAACTTGGCCAAATTCAACATTTTTAAATACTTGTATTTTATCCATGTTCTATCTCTCCTCTCATAATCTTAAGATTTCCTAAAAGTAAATCTTTGTTTTTTCTTAATTTCTCTCTACCAAGCTCCCTTCTTTTATCCACTCCTGCTATTTTTATTGGTAGGCACATTTCTCTGAGTCTTGAGTATATTCTCTCTTTATCAATTTCATTGTTTCCATCCATAATCACATTAAGTGGTATATTGGTTGAGATAATGGTTGGTTTCCTTGATTCATATCTTGTATTTATGATTTGATATATTATTTCATTTACATATCCTGTATTTCTTTCAATTCCAAAATCATCAAGGATAAGAAGAGGAACACTTGATAGTTTTTTGTAATAATCATTTTTATCAATATCAAAGCCACCCTTTTCAATATCATTTATTATCTGTGGGATATTTCTCATCTTTACTCTTATCTGATACTCCTCTATAATTTTATTTGCTATACAAGCAGCAAGATAAGTCTTTCCTGTTCCTACATTGCCATGAAATATAAGACCATTGTTATCCTTTAATAATTCTTTAAAATTCTTTACAAAGTTTTTTGCAATTATAACTTCTTGTCTATGTGGATCTATAATTTCTTTAAAACTATAATTTATCAGGTTTCTATTATCAAAGCATTGTTCCTTAAGTCTATTTATATTTTCATTAATTTCATTCGCTTGTCTAATCTTTCCCTCCTCTCTATCACACTTACACTGTCTACTAATTATTATTT
>CAZIII010000263.1:0-2947 GCA_964539425.1 uncultured Tissierellaceae bacterium
TTGCAGCATAATCACTGCTAGCGAAGGATCTCCTCTTAAAATCTTTTAATCTTTTAATTGTGCATTGTGAATTGTGAACTGTGAATTGACTTTAAGGTCTCACTACTATTACATCTATGTCACCTGCATTATTAAGACTTATGGATACCTTGTCCCCTTCTTTTACATCATCAAATTCTATTGCATCTCTTAAAATATAATAATATTCTCTATCTTTATTAGAATCTTCTAAAACTACCAATCTATCTTTAGTGGAAGAATACTTACTAATTTCTATTACTTTAAATACTTCATCGGTTTTTGATACTTTAACTTCAACTTCTAGTACAGTTTTATCATCATCTATTCCTAACTTGACTATATCACCAGGCTTTAATTCAGGTAAGTTAGTATATTTATCAACAGTTCTCTTAATTGTAGTTCCAAATATATCCTTACCTTCGATAACTTTGTCACTTCCTGGAGTGAACTTATAGGCCAACTTTATAATTTTCTTGGTTAATTTGGGATTAGTGTTTTCAAAATTTGTAAATATGATAGTATGAGCAACATTGGCTTCATTCTTATACTTAATAGAATTCCCTAAATTCATAATTTGAAGGTCTTTGTTTGATACAACATATGCTTTCAAATTTGAATTAGGTTTTACATTTTTTATAACATAATCTAAAGTAGTTCCTAAAATATTTAAAACCTTATTACCATCCATTTCCAGAATAAATACATTAGAATTATTAATCCTAAAGTTGCTAGTCAAGTTTCTTAGTTCTTCTACAACTATCCAGGATTTTCCCATTTGAAAGCTACCTTTATCAGATTTAGCTACAGTTTTTGCCCTTGCAATAATTTTTGATGCAGTATCCATTCTTACCATTTTGTCTATTATAGCGCCTTCTTTCATGAGGTAAACCAAGTCACCCCTAATGTAATCATTAGTAGTTCTGTTACTATAAGACCCTAAAAAGTTTAATACAGAATCAGACTCAGCAACAATTGTGAAATTTGCATTATTAACCCCTATTACATTTACACTTCTTCTATCAGTTTTTTCTATAAGGAAAACACCCTCATCATATTCTATATTACCTATTATGGATTGTAGATTATTGTTAAGGTCAAATAGTAGTGTTACTTTCTCATCTCTAAGTGGATCTAAGTCTAAATCTATTCTGTTCTCAAATAGAGTAAAGAATCGAATTCCATCTAATGAGTAAACTGGTCTTCTCTTATTAGTTTCAACAATAGGCTGATTTTCAGCGTCTACATCAAAAACATCTACCTTAATAGCATCAGTTCTTACAATAACTTTATGTCTATCATAAATATGAGCTACATCATTAGCCTTTATATCTTTTAACTCTATTGATTTAAAACCATCTTCAGTATATCCTAATACACTATGGGCCATAACAGAAGTTACAGTACCATTAGTATCGTCCCTATAGATATGAAGTTCCTTATCTGACCTAAATATTTCTTTTATAGGTGCAATATCTTCAAAGCTAAATGAATCTATAAAATAGATAGTATTTTCCTTCAAAGTTACATTAGAAAAATCAGTTATAAACTCTTTAGAATTACCAACTTTATCAAAGTATTCTTTCATACTTCTATATTTTATATCATTATGAATTACTGCCTCTACTTTATCCATTTCATAAGTATCTCTGACAACATAAGTCTTCCCATTAATAGTTAATTTATCTTTATTCACAGTGGTAGGACCAGTCAAATATGAATAAGTTTCGTCTATAGTTAATCTCGATACTTCATTTTTCTGATTAATATTTATATCAATTACTTTACCCAATAAGTAATTCCTATCACCATGTACATCTTTCAATTTTATACGTACATAGCTTCCAGTATCATATCTATAATTGTCACCACTAGAATCCTTTTCAATTACTTTTATAGCCAATTCATCTTTATCAAGCTTATTAACTCTAGTATTTTCAATTACAATAGCTTTATATGTTTCTAATCCTTTATCTAAAACTTTAGTCATTACATTTTGAACCATTTCAAATATCTTTTCTCTAACAGCTTCATCTTCATATGATTCAACGGCAATACCCTCTAATATTCCAACTTGTAAAGCCTTTTGAATATAAGGAACTTGCCAGGACACTAATGAGTTTGCTGCGGGAATATCTCCATTTACAGCTACTAACATTTTAATTACTTCTGCATAGGTAATTTCTACATCTGGTTTAAAAGTTCCATCAAGATATCCATTTACCACATTATTAGATGCAACAATATTTATATAGCCATTTGCCCAATGACTAGTAGGTACATCTGGAAATTGACTTTTCACAGATTTATAATTTTTAGCTAAACCTTCAAGCCCTTGCACTCTTACTACCACAGCAGCTGCTTCAGCTCTAGTAATGGTATCACTTAATCTTAATTCTCCGCTACCTGCATCACCTATTATTATACCCCTATCTATCAACCAGTCCATTTTCTCATTATTAGTTGGGACCGCACTAACCATAATAAAAGTACTAAAGACTATAACTAATGCCAAGACCAGTGTTAAATATCTTCTGTACATTCTAAATCCCCCTTTTATCTCTAGAACTTAATACTACATATATTCCCAAACAAAAATACTTTCAACCATAAATTAATTATTATAACTATTTCGTATATATTTTGTCTATATCTTATCAAACTCAGCTAATAATAAAATTATGTAAAAAATTCTAAATTCTCCTGTAAAAAACCCGAGACCCAGACCAATAGTCCAAACATCCCGGGTTCATATTAATCAATTCTGTAGTCTTGTCATTCCGAGCCTGCGAGGAATCTAATCCTTTGACCTTAATTGTGATTTGTGCATTGTGCATTGTGAATTAATCTTATAATTGGTCAAGAGCCTGCTTTAAGTCTGCAATAATATCATCAGCACATTCAAGCCCTACTGATAGTCGAACCAATC
>CAZIII010000264.1:0-2934 GCA_964539425.1 uncultured Tissierellaceae bacterium
GCCTTTTTATCATATATAACTAAATAAACTTCCATTTCATTTGAAAATAAGAAATCGCTTATTGCAGAAATTGCAATTCCAAGAGCATCGTCCTTTGGGTATCCATAAATTCCCGAAGATATTAATGGAAATGCAATAGACTCTACACCATGTTCTTTAGCTAAGGCCAATGAATTTGAATAAGCATTGTACAATAGTTTCTCCTCGTTCTTACCTCCACCTTCCCATATAGGTCCTACTGTATGTATTATATACTTAGCTGGGAGCTTGTAGCCACTTGTTATAACAGCTTTACCAACATCACAATGACCTATTTCATCACATTCAGCCTGAAGTTCTTTTGCACCTGCTGCAGCAAAAATAGCTCCACAAACTCCTCCACCTTTTTGCAGTTTTATATTTGCAGCATTTACTATGGCATCTGTTTTCATTTTAGTAATATCATTTCTAATTATCTTTAGTGGCATGATCTAACCCCCTTCTATAGGTAATAAAATCTATAATATTTCCAATTAGAACTATTATGGCAAATGCAACAGTCCAAATTATCCAGGCATTATTTGTCCGTCCTCCACCCGGGTCTACACAATCACTATTAAATAGCATGCCAATACCAAATCCACCTATATAGGCTAGTACAGTGGCTATAGCAAGTATACGTCTAGCAAAATTTGAAGCTATAACGATAATTACTGCGCTAACTATGCCCAATATTATGGGCCAATCTTTCATCCCATGTAAATCAAAAAAATTATAACTAATTAGTCTATAGGCCAGCGCTAAATAACCCAAAGAACTAATCCCCCAAAATAATTTCCTTCTTAACTCTTCCGGTAAATTTTTAAACATAGTGATTTTACCCCCTATATTATGTCTATAGTATAATTATATCAGAATTATAAGGGGCTTGCTATTGGGAAAGATAAGACTCTTCGCTTCGCTCTTAATGACAAAAAAAATACAGCTGCGAAGTTTCCTCCACAGCTATATCCATCCTAGTGTTCCACACTATTTACTTTCTCCTCTACCTTTAGGAACGAATATTCCTCTATCTAATACCTGCATAACCTGATCCACAAGTAAGTCTATGTCTGTACTATCGTCATCATCAAACATTACATATTTAAGCCCTATAAAGTTTGCGACACCCATTAATATATAGGATAAGATCATAGGGTCCAAGTTGACCAATTCTCCATTATCTTGCGCTTTAGTTATCCCCAATATATATCTTCTTGCAAAATTATCGTAATACTCTACAAACAATTTTCTATCAATATAAAGAGATTCCCAAATTATATTATAAGCATGTTTGTTATTTCTAATAAATTCCAAGAAAGTCTTAAGCCCAATACGCTCCATATCATATCTTGTTTTAAGTCCTACTGTTTCAGTATCTATAGCCTTTCTTATTTGATGACTATAGCGAAGAAGTAAATACTTATATACACTAAATTTATCTTTAAAATATATATAAAAGGTTCCTAACGCTATATCCGAATCATTTGTAATATCTACAATTGAAGTGTTATGATATCCCTTATTATAAAATGATCTTTCTGCCGAAAGGCATATTCTTTCTAATGTGGCTTCTCCTCTTTTTGTTTTTGGTAAATTAACTATTTCTATCTCTTCCATATTATCTTCCCTTCAAGTGTAAAGAGCTATATAGAACCCAAACACACATTTATATTCTCCAATTATTAAAACCATGTTTATATGTTATCATACTACAATAATACTTTCAATAATTGAGTATAAATTTATATAGGTTACACCATTACAGTTCCATATATTAATATATTATGAACATTGGTTAAAATATAGAAGACTTGAGATACGTTGAAAGTAACGCATCTCAAGTCTTTTATATTTAATATTATTTGAATACATTTTCCCTTTTATCATTTTTTTAATAAATAAGTTAAATTACTAGCTAAATGTTTCATAATTCCTATACCTTCTGTATCTTCTTCCCCATTTATGCGTCCACCAGCTCCTGCAACTCCAATGTTCCAATAGTTTGAGCCTACTACAAAGCAATCATTGACTGTTGCCCAAAGAGCTATTTGTGAAAATGCAAAAGTTTGACCGGTTCTTCTAGCAACTGTTATTGGTGCAACCAATTTTCTAGAAAATGCAGTTCCTTTCCAATCATAAGATTTTGAATTATCCACCATTTCATTGCCTATCCATCTTCCTGTAAATCCAGCCCTATCTAATAAAGATTTTAGTTTTGGAGTAATAGAAGCATGATATACTGGCGATGCTAATATAATAGCATCTGCTCTAATCATCTTTAGAAAAATATCTTGAAAATCATCTTCAATATTACACTCTTTATTGTCAACACAATAATAACATCCAGTACATTCACTAATATTTTTGCCCACCAGTGAAATAAACTCTGTATTTATACTTTCTTTCTCTAATTCTTCTAAAACTATCTTGGTAAAATACTCAGTATTTCCACCCCTTCTTGGACTAGCACATATTGCTAATACATTCATTTCAATTCTCCTTAATTATTATTTTGATTATACTTACCCCAATGTACTGCTGTTGCTACCCATGTATAACCTGTACCTGCTCCTAATAAAATTGCCAGATTACCATCTTTTAATCTACCTAGTTTTTCTCCTTCATATATTGATATAAACGCATCTGCAGATTGACAGTGACCATACTCTTCTAATACAAATGAGTTTTCTTCCGTCAGATTATAACCTTCTAAAATACCTTCTAATAAAGATCTCTTCATAAATATTGGTGCTAAATAATCAATTTGTTCTACTTTAAATCCACTTTTTTCAGTAGCTTTTCTAATAACATCTGCAAAATTATTTAGTGAAATAGGATCCAGTCTACTTCTCATACTCTCAATATCTCTGACATCCAAATATTTATCTTTAGATGGAATATCCTTTGATTCAC
>CAZIII010000265.1:0-2920 GCA_964539425.1 uncultured Tissierellaceae bacterium
AATTATCTTTTCATGAGCATTTAAAACCTTTATATATTTACTTTCATCATTTATTTTTCTATTTTTATTAGTTACACTCATAGTTTCTGTTCTACCTTGAACTAAATCCCCTGTATAGTGTGGATTCTCCAAAATTAACCTTACCGTTGAGCCATGCCAAAGAGGACTTTGATTCTTTTTATTTGCAACCTGCGATGGGGTCTTTATACTCTCATTATATAAACCCCTTGCTATTGCATCAAAACCTTTACCCTCTAAATATTCTCTATAAATTCTTCTGACAATTTCAGGTGTTTCATCATCTGCTATATAAAGTTTACCTTCTTTCACATTATAGCCATAGGGTGGATTTGAACCCTTATAAAGTCCATTTTTTGCCCTTGTTGTTAATGTTGCTTTTACCCTGTCTGATGTTCTTTGTGCTTCTTGCTCATATATCCAAGCATAAAGTCCAAAATTATTGGTTTTGTTATCTAATGTATCAATTGCTCCATCCATAGTTATTAAATCTACGCTATTATTCTCTAATAACTCTTTCAACTTCATTGATAGCCCTT
The DNA here is from genome assembly GCA_964539425.1 of uncultured Tissierellaceae bacterium. GTDB lineage: Bacteria > Bacillota > Clostridia > Tissierellales > Tissierellaceae > JAVKTS01. The sequence goes on from CAZIII010000265.1 coordinate 558, forward strand.
GATTTCTTGCAAGTCTACTTAATTCTTTTGCTAATATAATGTCAAATACACCTTTTTGAGCATCATCTAACATCTTCTTAAATCCATCCCTATTTTCAACTGTACCAGTTTTTACATCTACATAAAAGTCATAGACTTCCCACCCTTTTTCTTTTATGTAATGCTCAAAGTACTGCTTCTGATAAACCAGAGAGTCTTTCTGCTCTGGTTTATCAGTTGATACTCTTACATAAACTGCTACTCTCATTAAGCCACCTCCTTAGAAGAAGGAGCTTCTTGTTGTAAATTCAATGAAAGTTCTTGGTCTATTACTGTATCAATTATAGCACGATAATATGACGCTATAATATCCTCAGCATTGCAATTGCCCCCATCTGTGAAGAATCTCTCCACTTTTTGAATTGTCTTAATTTTTTGACTCATAATAAATACCCCCATATTAGATTTTTGATTTCATCTAATATGGAAGTAACTGTCGTGATTTTTGTCCGTATTGTGTCATTTATGTCTCAACTATCATTAACTGTGTAAACTTTTTTTATTTATGTAACAAATACAATAAATCTGTTAACTTACTCTACATAAGTGCTGTTAGTAGATTTAAATTATGCCTCTACCAATTTTCATTCTTCTTAACTTTTCAGCCCATAAATCTACCATTTTAGGTAATTCCAATAGACTATCAGGAATTATATTTTTATCTAATGTATAAGCATCAACTATTGAACTACCCTTTATCTCTAAATAGTTTTTAAACTTAATAAATTTCATTGTATTTCTTGATTTATGGATTCTATAGTTTTTCCATAGACATAAATTACATTTCTTTTCATAATCTAAATATCGCTCCTTTACAAATTTACTATTTTTATCTTTATTTATTAAATACCCCTAACTTCTTATCATTCAAGACTTTTAGAGCATCTTTAAAATCAGCTTCACTAATTTCACTAAATCCTTATCAACTCTACATTATCCTATTGTTCAAACTAATATTTTTTGACTTAATTATTAATTATCAATCATCTATCCTATATTTACCAATTCAATTATATTAACTCTTAATTAAATGGATTTATTCACCATTACCCTTTTTTCTCTTTTTTAACTCTCTATATAAAGTAGATGAACTAATACCACCTATCTTTAATACATCTTTAACTGTAAATTCTCTTGTATTATATAACTTAATAGCTGTTTCAATTTTATCTATATCTTTTTTCCTACCCATTTTCTTCTCTTTTTTAGCCCTTTGAATACCCATTAATCTCTTTTGCTCTCGCCAATAAATCTGCATACTTGAAAAATCTAAGAAAGCTTGATAATAAGATTTATATGTATAATAGTTTTCCTTTAAAGAAATTAAATCAATATTATCTAAATATAATTTTTTCAATGCATTAGCCACATCTTCAATGTTATTGCTTAAATCTGCTATACTTCTAACAATTAAGGTGTCACCTCTATCCAAAATATCTATGAGTTTCTTTAGTTCAGTTCTCTCTATGTCATCTATTGCATCAATATATAGATTATCTTCCTCAATTTTATTTTCATTTAGAAATTCTATCAGGATACTATTATCTATATAAAGATAATGACTTGTATTTTCTAACATATAGGCATATATCATCAATATCTCCTCCTTCTCATTACTTCTCTTATATCTCATTTGTCCCCATAATATGAATAATGTCTCTTAAATTTTATCTTTATGGTTCACCTATTCGAACTGTAATAATGAACCGCTTATCTCCTTAATTTGCTAATCTTCTCCATAAAAAATTATTTAGTATATCTATACTTATATAAATTTAGTTAATTGTTTTATAAAATGTGCCCAATTAATTTACAATTTTCAAATAATCAAATTAAAAGGAGTCTCTTTACATACTCTTTAATTAATTTTCATAGTTATTTCCAGATTCCAAGATTCCCAACATCGGACAATAATTTTATATATAAAAATATTGTCCGATCTGCTAAATTTGAAAAATTGGAATCATAAGTAATTGAAATATTTCTTGAGAATTTCTTAAAACCTTGAATTAATTACAACTCTTTTATTTCAAAATAATGCTTATGCCCCAATATCAGAAATTTTGGGAATCTAAAGTTATAAATTTTGCTCTAATAGAAATTAGAGCATTTGTTCTATTGTAATTTGCTATTCTTCTTACGTTTTGCCCTTAACAAAGTGCTTTTAGATATACCCGTTAGCTCCTCTACCTGTTTGTATGTATGATGTTCCAGCAAATTCATCGCATGTTCAATTTGTATTTTGCTGAATTTATGTGGTCTGCCCTCCCTATAATCTTTAGATTGTTTTGCTATCATTTTTCCCTCTTGAGTTCTTTCAACTA
>CAZIII010000266.1:0-2914 GCA_964539425.1 uncultured Tissierellaceae bacterium
TCAGGTTATCCAAAAGTCTCAGGGATAGGAGAAAATGGAGTAACTCTTGAAGTACAAGTAGATTTGTCTGTTTCGCTTCTTCGAAGTTATTATGTGATTTTAGAGGCAAATGAGCCTGCTCCGAGCCTTGATGAGGTTTCGTTTGGCGAGAATGATAATGGAGATCCTTATGATTTCTCTGGCCAAATATCCTTAGCATCTACAATTGTAATATAGTATTCCTTATCTTTACTATCCTTAACTGGAGTAATTTCTTTAATAATACCTTCTACCTTCTTGTCCTTACTCTTTGCTTCAATATCAAAGACTATACTATTTTCAATAATTAATTCTACTAAATCTCCAGACCTTAAATCCTTAAGAACTGCAACTTTACCATCTAAATAGATATCTGCTTTTCTATCTACTGTTAATTCTCTGCTAATTGTCTTGTTACCTTCTTTATACTCTACAGTCAACTTAGATGTAGTAGTATTTAGAGCTTTAATCATACCACTAATTTCTTCTTCAACAGATATAGCCTTAATAGAAATTAGTTCTCTAGTGTTTTTCTTCATAGTTAATTCCACGTCTAAACCTGAAGCTAATCCTTTTAGTGTTGTTGTTTTACCATCTAAAGTCATAGTAGTGTTATCCATAACTCTATATGCTATTTCTCCACCTAATTTATCATCAACTATTAAGAAAGGCATATTAGCTATTTCATCTGCTATTCTAATAATAGAAGTATTTACACTTTCTGTAGCTACAGGTGTTGTTGGTGTTGTTGGTGTTGTTGGTGTTGTTGGGTTCGTAGGTGTAGTTGGAGTTGTCGGATTTTTTTGCATATAATCATATGCTGTTGACATCATCTTCGCCATTACATCCCTAGTCAATTTAGAATTTGGCTTGAAAGTTCCATCTCCACTTCCTTTAGGATCAAACACATCTGCTTGAAGTAGAACTAACACATACTTCATCTGTCCCGCATTAATATCTAATACATCTTTATATGGCAATGAAAATGCTGTTTTACTTTTGGCAACTTCATCTAAGCCCATAGCCTTAGCTAAGTATTCACTAGTGTCTACCTTTGAAATTGGCTTACCTACATTTCCTCTGCTACTTACAGACCTTAGTTCTGATTCAGTAATTATTCCTTTATATAAAGCTACAGCTAAACCTTCCTTTACCCAGTCAGCAATCTTAAGTTCATTTAATAGGGCATTATAAGTATTAAGTGCATTTGCCTTTTCTGTTACTGTAGGGTTAGAAAGTCTTGCTAATAAACTTATTGCTGCATCAAAGTTAAGTGTTCCTGATGGGTCAAATGTAGTTCCATCGCCTGTTCCCTTGATGTAGTCTAGTCTCGCCATATCTTCTATATATTCATAGGCCCAATGCTTTGCTGGTACATCCTTAAATCTAGGTGCAGCATAGCTTGTCACAGAAGATAGTAATATTACTAAAACCAAAGCAGTGGTAATACAATTTTTCCAAACCTTTCTTTTCATCATAACTAGCCCCCCTTTTCAAATAATTAACTAACTATTTCTCTTCTTTCATTGTTGCCTTAATAAAGTCTCTAAACAATGGATGTGCTTTTGTAGGTCTTGACTTAAATTCTGGGTGGTATTGAACTGCAATAAACCATGGATGATCTTTAAGTTCAACTATCTCCACTAATCTTTCATCTGGAGATACTCCAGAAATAACAAGTCCAGCCTCTTCCAATCTTTCCCTATATTCATTGTTAAATTCGTATCTGTGTCTATGTCTCTCATATATAATTTCATCATTATATATTTCTAAAGCTTTAGTACTTTCTTTTATCTTACATGGATATAATCCTAGCCTCATAGTCCCGCCTAAAGAATCCACATCTCTTTGTTCCGGCATTAAATCAATCACAGGATGTGATGTATCCGGATCAAGCTCTGAGCTATGAGCATCATGAAGTCCTACTACATTCCTTGCAAATTCAATTACAGCCAATTGCATTCCAAGGCAAATTCCTAAATATGGAACTTTATTCTCCCTAGCATATTTTATAGCTGCAATTTTACCTTCTACACCTCTATCTCCAAATCCACCTGGTACCAAAATACCATCTACATCTGATAGATAATCATTACAATTACTGCTGTTTATTTCTTCTGCATGTATCCATTTGATTTCAACATCCATATTGTTTCCAATTGCACCATGATTTAGGGACTCGGATACAGAAATATAAGCATCCTTCAACTCTACATATTTACCAACCAATGCAATCTTTACAATACCCTTAGGATTTTTTACCCTTTCAACTATTTCGTTCCATTCCGAAAGATCAAGCTCACCACATTTTAATCCAAGATGATCAATTACTAATTTTGGAAGTCCTTGTTTTTCAAGCATTTGTGGAATTTCATATATAGTTGAAGCATCCATGTTTTCAATTACTTCTGATGGATCCAAATCACAGAAAAGAGCAATTTTCTCTCTTAATTCAGTAGCCAATGGAACTTCTGTCCTACATATAAGCACATCAGGTTGAATACCTAGGCCTCTAAGTTCCTTAACACTATGTTGAGTAGGTTTAGTCTTTAATTCTCCAGCCTTGGATAAGTATGGAACCAATGTTACATGAATATACATTACATTTTCTTTACCCACATCATATTTAATTTGCCTAATTGCCTCTAGAAAAGGTAAAGATTCAATATCTCCTACTGTTCCACCTATTTCAGTAATTACAACATCTACATCCCTTTCCTTTGAAGCCCTAATAATTCTTCCTTTAATCTCATTTGTAATATGAGGAATTACTTGAACAGTTCTCCCATCATATTCACCTTTTCTTTCTTTATTGAGCACAGTCCAATAAATTCTACCAGAAGTAACTGAACTATTTTTGCTCAAGTTCTCATCAATAAATCTTTCATAATGACCT
>CAZIII010000267.1:0-2911 GCA_964539425.1 uncultured Tissierellaceae bacterium
AACGAATGAACAGCACCGTACAGCAGAAGAAACAAGTAAAGATAAGCTGATAAAGATACTAGAAGAGCAATTGGAAGAAGCGAATAAATCAAGAGCAAATTTAGAAAAACTTTTAGACCAACAACAACAATTAACTTTGATTTCTAATAGAAAAATAGAAGCATTAAAATTGGAACTTGAGAAAAAAGAAGAATCTGAAATAGAAAAAAATGAAGAAACTGTAAAAAACAAATGGTGGAAATTTTGGAGTTGATAGTTTAGGTTTATTAGAATTCTTATTTTGATAAATTTATTAGATTAATTAATACGAAGAGATAAAATAGAAAGGATGATCATTTTGAAAAAAGTATTAGAAGATTTATATAGTGGGTTGACTTTAAAGAAACCGGTTGAATCAGAGGACTATGAACATAATTCAAAATTAGCAACAAAGCAAATAAAAGATATCATACAGCAACGGATAGATGAAGGTGAAAATGAAATTTCAATAGAAATAGGATTGAAAAGAGGGTTTGATATAACAAATATCCATAGATTAGCTGCTCCATTAGTAGAACAATGGGCAAATGAAGTTTTTGAAGAAGAACTTGACAATAAAGACTATGATTTAGTTGGGGTTGAAGTTGCTTCTGGAAGGCTAGATATTGTAGATGTTGTTTTATCTTTTAAACCTAAAGATGGAACAGGTTTTAATGCTCAAGTTGATGTTAAAGCTACTGCCAATGATATTAAAACGAGTGGTAAAAGCCCAAATATTACATCCTACCTTAAAATAAGAAGTGCTTATGTAGAAGATCCAAATTTTATGTTTGTAATACTATCTTTAAAACATTCTTTTTACTCAGATACAAAAGGAGATTCCATAAAGCAAAATTTAGTTGTAAAAGAAGTTAACACATATGATTTAAAAGGTATTTCTAGCAGAGATTATACTATAAACCCTGCTTTAGGTTCTGGACAACTACAAATTAGAGATATTCATTATGTAGAAGAATCTGAATACATAAGCACTTGGGATTTTTGTAAAATATTAGATTACAAATTTATTAGTTCTAAAAGAAATGATAAAGATAGGTGGTTAGCATATGCAGAAAAAAATGGTTGGCTTAAACAAAATATATAATGAAGATTGTATAAAATTGATGAGTAAACTTCCTGATAACTCAATAGATTTGATAGTAGCTGACCCACCATATAATGTTGGTAAAGACTATGGAAATAATTCAGACAAACAAAGTAAAATCGATTACCTTGAATTTACAAAAAAATGGCTTAAAGAAGCTGTTAGAATACTTAAGGATGACGGCACTATATATATTTTTGGTGGGAAGGAATTTATAGCCCATATTTATTTAATTTTGGAAGATTTAGGTATGAATTTTAACAGCTGGATAGTCTGGCATTATACTCAAGGACAGGGTAGGATAAAAGGTTTTTCTTCAAGACATGATGATATTTTAATGTTTAATAAGAGTGCTAAATATACGTTTAATTTAGATGATATAAGAATACCTCAAAAATATTATAGAACTAGAAATAATATGAGAGGTGCTAATCCAGGTAATGTCTGGAAACTATCACATGTTCATTATTCTGAAGCTAGTAGATCAAATCATCCGACCCAAAAACCGCATGCACTTTATGAAAGAATGATACTGAGTTCCAGTAATGAAAATGAAATAGTTTTAGATCCTTTTGCTGGTAGTGGATCTTCATTAGTTGTAGCTAAATATACTAATAGAAAATATATAGGAATAGAAATAGAAAAAGAATACTGTTCAATGATTGAAACAGAATTGAATAGAAAGCATGAATATTTCAATTCTTGCTTTGAGGAAGTTACGAGAGTTCCAAAAAATTATAAAGATGACAAAATTATTGAATACCTGAATAATCATAAAAAATGGTTTTTAGAGAAATATCATTCCAATCAAATTCCTAAATTTGAAGAAAATATTTTAAAAGAATATGGCGAAGAAATTTTAACAATGTATTTAGAACAAAATAAACCTAGTAGCAATGAAAACAATGCAGAAAAAAGAAATACGCAATTAAAATTAAATTTATAATAAAATTTAACACAAAAAGAAGATATCTATTTCTTGTAAGGCAGGCAACTGGTTTGCCTGACAACCTCTAAAACTAAAGTTTTGCCCTGATAGGAAGCTTCCTATAACCTTATAAATTAAAAACTGTCACTATGCTCATTTTAGAAGAAAAAATAAAAAGGTGATTTAAAATGGATAATTATCAACTTATCAATTTGGCAGCAAAAACTACAGATGTCTTTTTGAAAAACACTACTGAAACAATTTTTAAAAGAATAGACGCAGCCAAAGATGATAGCGATAAAGAAAAGACAATACTAAGATTAGAAGAAATTATAAAGGAATTAATTGAAGAACGAAATGAATTAGATAAAATAATAAAAGAATATGATGAATTATTAGGTATACAAAAAATATCAGAAAAGGATATAAATTATATTACAGAAAACATAATACCTATAGTTTCTGATTTTCTTGAAAGTGATTTGGTAAGTAGTGATGAAAATATAAACAAGGATGAAATTAATCAAATAATTGATGTGCTAAAACCTTTATTATCAATTGAAACATTTACAATATTACAACTTCTAGGATTTAATTTTAGAGAAGCTATTGGGATACCACTAACAAAGCTAGTAAATAAAAGCATAGACAAAGAAGATAAAGAAAATATTAATTATCAATATGCTATATCAGTCAATAAAAAGGAAGAAGAATTATTTAAACTTTTACAGACAGAAGAAGGAAGAGCAGTTTATAAGGAACTAACAAAACCTTAGGAAAGTTAAAATTAATGTTTGAATAATAATTTTGTCCATTATAATTGAAAGACCAAAAGACAAAAACAAATCTAATTTATTGAG
>CAZIII010000268.1:0-1088 GCA_964539425.1 uncultured Tissierellaceae bacterium
AATATAAAGCTCATTTGAAATAAATAATTTTCCCCCATCACTATAAATATAATTATAAAAGCCCCCATTATAACATAGATCCATAAAGATTTTATAAAGTTATTCTTATCCTCTGCCCCTCCTTTCTTCTTGGTGTTTTGTCCACTTAAAACAGTAGATACCCTTCTTCCGTCTAACAATAGCTTGATATTTAATATCTTTCTCATCATAGGGTAATCCACATCTATTTTTTCAAATAGACCCTTAAAGATATCTAGAAATCTTAAGATTTTAAAATCCTTCACCTATAATACCCCCTCTATGGTGGATACTATATCTTTAGCTATTTGTTCATGCTCATCAAATCCGGTTAATTGGTTGAAAATGTCTTCCAAAGAACCCTCCATTGATTTATTCTTTAAATCCTCAAAGCTACCATCTGCCACTATTTCTCCATTATTTATAAGTATTATTCTACTACTAATCTTTTCAACTACCTCCATGATATGGGAAGAATAAAAGATTGTTTTTCCCCTTTTAGCCAATTCTGCCATTACTTCCTTAAATACCATAACACTGTTAGCATCCATTCCAGACAAAGGCTCATCTAGGAATAAGATGTCTGGATCATTGATTAAAGCAGATATTACAAGTACTTTTTGTTTCATACCCTTTGAATAAGAGCTAATCCTTCCATCATAAACATCTCTTATCCCAAATAAATTCATTAGCCTTTCAGCTTTTTCATTTGCTATCTCATATTCCATTCCATAGATTTCTCCAATAAAGGTTAGATATTCCCTTGCCGTAAGATTTTCATAGATTTCAGCAGTTTCTGGTACATATCCAATTTTCCTTTTATACTCAACTTCCCCACTCCTTATATCTGTTCCAAATATTTCTATCTCTCCAGAATATTCCCCAATTAAACCTAGCATAATCTTTACTGTAGTACTTTTTCCTGCACCGTTGGGTCCTATATATCCTATTATTTCCCCCTCATGTATTTCTAAGTTAATATCCTTCAACACTTCTTTACTTCCATATGACTTTTTTAAATTTCTTATGGTTATTATCGGCTCCATATTCCCATACCCCCTGATAATATA
>CAZIII010000268.1:1188-2911 GCA_964539425.1 uncultured Tissierellaceae bacterium
AAGGGATATTTTTTAGTTCATATATTTAGGTTTTTTCTGCTCTTCTTTTAGTTTTTCTGGAGTAACATCATTACCTTCTTCGTCCACTACTTTTACTGTCATTAGAGTCTCTTTCATATTGCCTCTGAATACTGCAATGTATTCTTGTCGCAACTTTTGTTGTTCTTCTTTTTCTAACTCTGTTAATCCTACAGTCTTAGACTTATTTGCAAGTTCATTTATTCTTTTTATTAAATCCTTCATTTAATCTCTCCAATCAATATATTCTAATATTCAATATCAAAGATGATATTACATATCAAATCTTTATTTATACCTTTAATACTTTCTATTAGTTCCTTTTCCATTTTCTCCTCTGCAAAATCTTTATCCATCTTATTACCATCTATGACTAGGTGGAATATAAGTGTACTACTACCATCACATTCAACAATATTCAAATCATGTATCGATTTAATCATCTCATTGGGCCTGATTACATGTTTTATTGTGTTTCTTATTTCAGTTAATTCCTTTGTCTCTTTCCCTACTGGATCCATATGAATCACTAGATGCAAATTATATTTTTCACTTATTTCTCTTTCTGCTTGATCTATTATATTGTGAATAGTGACTACATCAATATCTGCTGGTATCTCAGCATCAATTGTTGCCATAATCCTTCCAGGTCCATAATTATGTACTATCAAATCATGTACTCCCAAAATATAATCATAGGATAGAACCCCATCAATGATATCTGATATAATATCTTCGTCTGGTGCTTCCCCGATTAATGGGCTAATGGTTTCCTTTACCAAAGAAAATCCTGAGTATAAAATCAACATGGCTACTATAACCCCTATATAACCATCAATAGGGTAATCAGTTATAAGTGATAATAATAAGGATAAGGCTACAACAGATGTGGTAATTACATCACCTAAGGCATCTGTGGCTGTTGCCTTTAGTGCTGATGATGAAATCTTATCCCCTAGTTTTCTATTAAATATACTCAGCCATATTTTGAAAAATATTGATATGACTAATAGTATAAAAGGTATTAGTTGAAATTCTACAGGCTTTGGATTAAGAATTCTATCAACTGATGATTTGATAAATTGAAATCCTACTATCATAACCATAAACGCTATCATCAATGCAATTAAATATTCTATTCTTCCATGTCCATAAGGATGCTTCTTATCTGGTGGTGCATTTGAAAGCTTAAATCCTATTAAAGTCATAATAGAAGAAGCGCTATCGGATAAGTTGTTAAAAGCGTCAGCTGTAACCGCAATGGAAGATACTATCAATCCCACAATAAGCTTCAATATAGATAATAATAAATTAACAAACAAGCCTACAAATCCAGCAATATACCCTATTCTTTCTCTTATGTTTTTATCTGAATAGTTAGTATTTCCTTTTGTAGCAAGGTTTAAAAAAAACTCTGTCAACACACTTCCTCCTTTAACATATACAAATATCTCTAACAATTATACTATATCTTTTGATTATACCCAAATAAAGTTTAAGACCCTCTAAGATTTTAAATCTTAGAAGGTCTTTTTATCTTTGGTATATTTTAATTTTATCTTTTGTTATCTATATTAATCTGTAATTATCTATTATGCTCCCATGAACATTGCAATATCGTCTTCTACATTTGAGATTGTTCCAATTCCAAAAGTATCTACTAATACTTTAGCTACATTTGGTGAAAGGAATGCTGGTAATGTTG
>CAZIII010000269.1:0-2898 GCA_964539425.1 uncultured Tissierellaceae bacterium
TCTCAACTCTCCACTGTATTTATTATTTCTCTATCAAGCAAACCGTTTCTGTATGCCTTGAGAGGTCAATAAAGATGTCGTAGATTGATATTACCCCCTTGGTGGAAGATGTTTTCTAAATAAATCACACTTTATAACATCATAAAGTTAAACTTCTTACTATCAATATAAAAAAGGAGACAAAACCTATAGTCTCATCTCCTTAGCTAATTTTAAACCTTATACTATTACATTAAATTTACTTTCTTTTCAAATTCCTCGTAACTATCTACAAAGTGATATGGCTCATATTCACCATAGGATGAAGGTCTAGTTATAGTAACTAATTGAATATCATACCCTATCTTTTCCTGAAATTCATCAACAAAGTAAGCTAGTTCCTTGCCCCTAACAGTTTTAAGTGCAATACTTCCTGATTCATTAAACTTTTTTGCAATTAGATAACACATACCTTAACACCTCCTCAAATTCTTTCCTTGATTTTATTTTACCATTTTCGTATTCTTTACGCAAGATTTGACCAATATTATTGTCAAATCCTCTTTTGTAAAATTTATCATGCAGCCAATCATTAAATTGTCTATCATAATATGTATTTAACTGTATTTCTATAGGATAATAATAGTTATCTCTTTGATAATATACATGGATCCCACGGTATCCATCATCATTTGATTTTCCTTTGGACATGTCTACTAGCCTAATATTCTTTTCAAGCTCTAGTTCATGTACTTCACTATAATCAGCACAAACCGCCCTAAATCCTAAAATATCATTAAATACACTAGAAAAATTTATATCTGGATAATATTTATCAAATTTTATTATTGATGAACCAATACTTTTTATTCTTGAGTCTATTGGCAAAGTATCAATTATATTTTGTTGATTATACCATAGCCTAATTTTTTTTATTTCTTCTATGACATCATCTTTATTGAATCTTCCTAAGGATCTCTTAAAACTAATTCCTAATTCAGATTTATATGATAATGATTCAAGAACTTCAATTGTTAAACCAAATTTATTTAATATATACATGGCTTCACCTATCTTTAAATTATAATTATAAATTACTTTTTGATATTAAGGTTGTTTTTTATCAAATTGATATTTCTTTCCCAAATTAAATTTAAGTCTTCCATATCTGGTTCAGCTGGGTCCCATTCATCACCAAATCCTTTTAGAAATTCATGCAATAATTCTAATTGTAACCATTTATTCTCGTAAACTGCAAGCAAAATTCCTGCTAATCGATTTACCATATATTTATTTAATGTTCTCATATCTTCTTCTGATAATTGTCCGGCAGCATGCATATCCTCCACTGGTCCATTTCTAAAAATATGATGAGTTAATGATTTAGCAAGGCTATCTATGTTTTCCGACTTTAAAAGTATATTTTTAGAATCACTATTCAAATCTTTAAAAAGTTCGCTATCAGAAGAAATAAAGTCTGTAAAAATTTTGTCTCTTATGGAAATACCATATTTATTTCGTTTATATCTAACTTGATTTTTGCTAACACTATACAGTTCAGCAATGGCTCGATCTGACAAGTTTTGTTCATAATATAGATACTCCAAATCCTTCTTAGTAATATCTTTCCATTGCTTTAATTTAATTTTATTATTCATTAACGATAACCACCTTTCTATGTAATACTGCCTTCAAAATCCTCATTTAATATCCAATCTAACCCATAAAAATATGTATCCTCACGTTCCCACTAATTGACCTTAATCTTATTTACATATAGTTTCTTATTAATAGTCGGAATCTGATAAGAAATATAATTCCATTCTTTATAAATTTCTTACCGAGTATATTCAAACTCTTTAAACATTTTTCATCATCCTGTTTTTATATCCAACTTTTAAATTAATTCTTAGAGAGCATTTCAATATGTATAATTATAATGATTCTACCATATTAATATCAATAGAACAAGTATTCTTTATCTTATACCTAACTTTACCATTGTATATAAAATTATAGTTTGATAATGATTAATATTACTACCATGAAAGCTACAAGTTTTGAAATACTAAATCACAATCAATCAAGAACATGTCAATCAAAACTATCTATATATACCTCTAAGTGTGCATAGTTTCGAATTTAAATGATAGTTTGCTTTTGGATTAACAGGAGCACCCCTGAATACAACCAAACTCGCTACATCATGGTCCCCATCTTTTTAATAAATATATTTCCAAGAATAGAAAAGGCATTGAATGTTATCATACATTCAATGCCTCAAAACTCCCTAACCCGTTGTCCTTACTAAATCCTATTGCCTTTCCAACTTCACAACACACTCAACATGCCTTGAGAGGTCAATAAAGATGTCGTAGATTGATATTACCCCCTTGGTGAAAGGGTATGTTTCTGAAAAACTGCTTTTAGAACCTGAATTATTGTGACATTTACGTAGATATTAGTTATTTATGTTTCATACAATCACGGAATATCATATCTTGGTGTATTATAAATCAAACATTAATACATGATTCATGTTCAAAAACAATTATTGATGTCTTAAACTCATATGATGAGCTATCAGATTTAAACCAAAAATCTGATTCCTGCATGGGAAGAGATATTCTTATTCAACCGTCCTTTTATTCTTGATTGGCAACCCCTTTTTAGACAAATTCTTTACGAACAAGAATATATCTTTTAAACACTGACTAAGCTACTAATTTAAAGTTCTCTCTGTTCCCACATTCTATTGGTGTTATATAGCCCAAAGAGCCATGGATCCTAATGTGGTTATACCAGTAAATATACTTGCTAACTGCAGCTCTAATTCTTCTAAAATCTCAAATTTGTTCTGATAAATAAATTCTACCTTTAAAACTTTATTCATTGCTTCACTTACTGCATTATCGTAGG
>CAZIII010000270.1:0-2893 GCA_964539425.1 uncultured Tissierellaceae bacterium
ATTGCCAAGTGGAATAGTCATAGAAACAAGCGGATTGCTCTTGTTAAATGGAGATGGAACCATAAGGCAGGAGTCATATGTAGTACCTGATATTGAAATAGATACTACAATAGGATCGAGCTATGAAAATGATAATGCAATCCAATATATAGTCAATGACTAATTGGGGATAAATATATAAAGGGAGGATGAATAGGTGAGGAGAATAAGATATAAAAAAATTTTCAAGGATGGGATTATTGGTTATGTGCAGAGGATTGCTCTTACAGTATTTACAACATTGTTAGTGGCTTTTATCCTAAGCCTTTTCTTAGAGTTTAGTTTTAAAGAATTACTTAAATTCTCTACTTTTGTAGTTCTTATAATTGGAGCTATGTCTGTATTTGGTGGGACTAGTACTACTTATGATACAAACTATAATTATCACAAATCTCAAACGGGATTAACACATACAACAAAGAATGATATTGAATTACTTAAAGGAAGTTATGGATTTTGCATATTCATGGGGATTTCAGCATTAATTTTATTTTTAATATATCTATTAGTATAAAGGGATTATCCTATAGCATAACTAAAATGAAAAGTATTTGAATAGAAGAACCTCCGGTTCAATAATATGCTCCCCTTGAAGTAGACAGTTTAAATAATAAAAACTGTTTATGATAAGGAAGAGCATTTTTTTATGGGAAGAAAAAACAAAATACCAGGTTTAATAAAAATTACTTCTTAGCCAGGATTTATAGGTTACAGCACAAATTGACAAATTTCGACACCATACTTATGTTATTATGTTGTAGACATCTCAGTAGTTTTAACTAATTCATTAAATGGAACTAAATAAACTTTAGGAGGCGGGTTATGAGAAGAAAAAGAAAAAGGCAGTTAATTATTATTTCATTAGTTTTACTGATTGGTATTAGTTCATTTATGCTTTTGAAAAAGGGAAAAGAAGCAATTATAGTGGAGCAAAGTCAAGTAGAAGCTGCAGAAGCCTTAACAATGGAAGACAAATTACATGACTTTGAGTATTTATATAGCTTTGTAGAAAATAACTACCCTTTACTAAAAGTAAATGAAAGAATCAATGGTGTTAATTGGTTAGGAGAAAAAGAAAGTTTTATCAAGGCAATAGAAAGCACAGATTCAGATGAAATGTTTATAGATGAATTAGGTAAAATTCTAGAGAAATTAAATGATACAGATAACAATGTGGTGGAAATGCATTTCTATAAAAATTATTATGCAGGAACTGTAAATAGAGAAGGAGATAAAATTTCGCCTTGGAGTGATGTGATTACTCAAGAAAATACAATGAAGCGCTATAGATTTGATGAATCTCAATTGAAATTAGTTACTGATTCTAACCAACATGTAGAAAAGAGTACAAAATCATCCTACTTTAGTCAAGATATAATTGTGCCCAATGAAGTGGCATATTTAAAGATACATAGTATGGATCCAGATAATTTAAAAGAAGATGGACATCTAATTAGAGAATTTTTTAAAGAAGTTAAGGATTACAAAAAACTAATTATTGATGTTAGAGCTACAAGTTACTGGGTTGGAGATACAGATGATTATTGGATAAAAAATATAGTTGAACCACTGACAAATAAGGAGATATCGGTAAATAATTATATACTAGGTAGAGGAGAATATGGGAAAACATTTCATGAATATAAAGGGATGAAATTCTCTCCAATAGAAGAACTAGCTGATGGAGAAATAAGCGCTGAATTACAGGCAGATTTCGACTATTATAGTATTGATAATAGGACAATTAGCCCTGTAGAAGCAGTAGGATTTACAGGTGAAATATATGTATTGATAAACAATAAAACAGTGGTTTTGGCAGAAAATTTTGCTGGATTCTGTAAAGATAGTGGATTTGCAACTTTAGTTGGTGAAACTACATCAGGCATAAATTGGCCTTTTGAGACAATAATATTCTCCTTACCAAAGAGTGGAATATTGGTTAATATGAGAAACTTAATTGGTCTAAACAAGGATGGAAGCATAAGAGAAGAGGTCAATATTAGACCAGATATAGAAGTGACAGCTGCAATAGGGTCAACCTATGAAAGAGATTCTGCTATACAATATATAATTAATAATTAAGATATGATGAAATAAGACATTGAAGGATATAGATATCTAAATTTATATAACACACAAATATGTTGACTATTTTGAGCTAATTATACTATGATAGTTGTATCTAGCTTAAAGATAGTCAATATTTTTATAGATAATTTTACATAAGAGGAGGGCCTTCTTTGAAAAAGGTTGTTATATCATTTATTAGACTTTTTATAGGATATTTTGTATGTGCCATAGGCATGGTAATGACCATCAATGCTAATATAGGGGTATCCCCATGGGATGTACTTCATCAAGGGCTTGGTAATGTAACAGGACTGACTATAGGTAAAGCAAATATAATGGTTGGGTTGACTATTATAATAATTGATATAGTCTTAGGTCAAAATATTGGTTGGGGAACTATATTTAATATGACAACTATTGGGGTCTTTATTGATATTTTGATGAGCAATAATTTAATTCCTATTTTTGATAGTTTTTTACCAAGTTTATTGATGATGATTTTAGGTATGCTTATATTAGGATATGGAGTCTTCATATATATTGGTGCAGGTTATGGTGCTGGACCTAGGGATGGACTTATGGTTGCTTTGACTATAATAACAAAGAAATCTGTTAGATTTGTGAAGAATTCAGTAGAGATATTGGCTTTAATAGTTGGATACTTTTTAGGTGGATCTGTTGGTATAGGAACAGCTATAATGTCTATTTTAGGAGGATATTTCTTCCAATTTGCATTTAAAACAGTCAAATTTAATGTATCTGAAGTAAAGCATAGATGGATTAA
>CAZIII010000271.1:0-2879 GCA_964539425.1 uncultured Tissierellaceae bacterium
CATTGGAAATAGTAAGAAATGATATAACTAAAATGTCTGTTGATGCAATAGTCAACGCTGCTAATGTAGAACTGGTAGTATACGATAAAAATGCAATTAGATTAAGTGAAAAACTTTTTACAGGAATTAAAAAATATATTGATGATAATTATGTTGAAGAACATAAAAGTTATAGTCGAGATAGGACAATGGAACCATCCATACTCTATCAATTAAGATCAGTTGAAGAGAAAGATTTCGTTTATAGTGAAGATTTTAATATTCCAATACCAGAAATAAAGCCTCAGTTAAAGGATATAATTGGCAAACTAGAAGAATCTTTTGCACAAATGCTCCTTAGGATCATTGATGAAAAAAAGATGACAGATGTTGAAACATATAAAAGAGCAAATATCGATCGTAGGCTTTTTTCCAAGATACGAAGTGATAAGGATTATAATCCAAGTAAAGCGACAGCTATAGCTTTTGCAATTGCACTTGAACTTAAATTGGATGATACTTTGGATCTGTTGGGTAAGGCGGGATATACTTTATCTCGTAGCAATAAATTTGATATAATCATTGAATTCTTTATTGAAGAAGAAAATTACAATATACATGAAATAAATGAAGCATTATTTGCTTTTGATCAGATTACATTAGGGGTATAATTGTCGCTTTGGAAGCGACCAATTATACCTTTTTATTTGGTATTATTTAAATACCAAATAAAAGGAGGCTATAAAATGGAAAATAAAATAACTGAATTGGTATTTATCTTGGATAAGAGTGGTTCAATGTCTGGTTTGGAAAGTGACACAATCGGAGGATTCAATGCCATGCTAAACAAACAGCAAAAGGAAGATGGAGAAGCTATTGTAACTACAGTATTATTTGATGATAAGTATGAAATCATCCATGACAGGATTAATATTAAAGGAATTAAACCTATTACAGAAAAAGAATATTTTGTTGAAGGATCTACAGCCTTATTAGATGCAATCGGAAAGACTATTCATAAAATAAGCAATGCTCAAAAGAATACCCAAAAGGAATATAGAGCTGATAAAGTAGTATTTGTCATCACAACAGATGGAATGGAAAATGCTAGCCGTGAATACACTTATGAAAAAATCCGAACAATGATCGAAAGACAAAAGAAGGAATACAAATGGGAATTTATTTTCCTTGGTGCAAATATTGATGCTATATCTACAGCTGAAAGATTTGGAATTGGAGCAGATAGAGCGGCAACTTATCATGCAGATAGTGAAGGTACACAACTAAATTATGATGTTGTAAGTGAGGTAGTAAGTGATTTTCGTGCAAATAGAGTAGTTGGTCGTAGTTGGAAGGAAAAGATTGAAGAGGATTATAAGGGGAGAAAGAGGTAGGTTAGGGGGAAAATTCTGAAGAAATAAATTAGTATTGCATAAATCAATAGTTAGTAATATAATAGTCCTAAAGTACATAGTCTAGATTATGTACTTTAGGACTATGTACTTTAGGAGGGTTTTTATGTTTATTGGTAGAAAAGACGAACTACATGAATTAGAACTACTTTATAATAGTGATAAATTTGAATGCATTATAATATGGGGAAGACGAAGAGTTGGTAAAACCGAGCTCATTAATAAGTTTTGCGAAAACAAGAAAACCATATTATTTACTGGGATCGAAGCTAATGATGAAATAAATTTTTCAAATTTTAGTAATGCAGTTTCGAAATCCATATTAAATACAGAATTAATGTTTGAAAACTGGCAAAAATCTTTTGATTTTATTGCAAAGAATGCCAAGGATGAAAGACTTGTATTAGTCATGGATGAATATCCCTATGTTGCGGGAGCTAATAAATCCATATCATCTATTTTACAAAAATATATAGATTATGATTTTAAGAATACAAAGATTTTTTTAATTCTTTGTGGTTCATCTATGAGTTTCATGGAAAATCAAGTACTAGGCTATGAAAGTCCTCTATATGGCAGAAGAACAGCTCAATTTAAAATTGAACCATTTGACTTCTTTGATAGTAGATATTTTATTAAGGACTTCAGCATTGAGCAACAGGCAATCACTTATGGTATACTTGGAGGAACTCCACAATATCTAAAACAATTCTCAGTAGACTTAAGTTTAAAAGATAATATTATTACAAAGATTTTAAATAATAATGCTTATTTATTTGAAGAGCCAACTAATCTAATTAAGCAAGAATTAAGAGAACCAGCAGTCTATAATTCGATTATTCAAGCTATTGCCCTAGGAAATAATAGGATGAGTGATATAGCTACAATTGCCAATATACCTACTTCAACTTGTAACACATACTTAAAATCATTACTAGAGCTAGGTATAATTAGAAAAGAAGAACCTATAGATAAAAGACTTAAGAAGAAAGGCATATATGTTTTAAATGATAATTTATTTAGATTTTGGTATAGATATATACCAAAAAACATGAGTGGGCTACAAGGGAAACTTGGGAAACAAATATATCAAAAAATAATAGAACCAGATCTATCAACTTATATGGGAAATATATTTGAAGACATATGTAAGCAATATTTAATTAGAAAGAATTCGACGATAGCGTTACCATTTTTATTTAATGAAATAGGTAAATGGTGGGGAAATAATCCATTGACTAAGCAACAAGATGAAATTGATATAATTGCAAAAGATGATAATAATATGATTTTAGGGGAATGTAAGTGGAATAATAAACCAATGGGCATAGATACGTTAGAAAGATTAACAGAAAGATCTAATATATTTAGTATTCACAATAAATATTTATATTTATTTTCAAAATCAGGATTTACAAAAGGATTAGAGGATTATTCAAAAGATGATAATAGAGTATATTTAGTTGAATTTAAAGATATGTGTACAGG
>CAZIII010000272.1:0-2859 GCA_964539425.1 uncultured Tissierellaceae bacterium
CTAACCAAGCTTCATTTGTCATAAAGGATGGATATCCATCTCCAAAGGGCTCTATAAATCCTAGTAAGGTCCACATCCATCCCTGATACATATTCCCCATCCATTGCTTTTCTGTTAGTTTCCCAAACTTATCCTTTAGTTTATCAAGTTCAACAGGGTAATCTTCCCAATGTTTATTTTCTTCCTTATTCAATTGAATTTCCTTTGCCCTTTCAGAGCCTAATACTGCCATTACATCCAGTCCTGATGGTACTGGTCTTATAATTGGCTCTACTAGTTCTTGAATTATTTCAGCATCCATTACATATCTTTGTCCCATTAGCCTAAACTGTTTCCCTACAGGAGTCGTTACTTGTGTATATTTTGCCTTTATCTTTGGTTCAGGTAATTTATCTGCCTCTTTATAGAATTCATCTAATTTCTTCTCGTCATTTAATTTATTTAAATCTGGAGTCTTACCATAGACTTTAAATAATATTTCCCCATATTGATAAATACTCAAATCATCAGAACTACCTACAAAGAAATTAGTAGGTTCATATATATTCTCCCATTTATCGTAGCTTTCCTTATCTGCATATAGACTATATGTTATTAATAGTGCTTGTAATGTCTGTTCTATATTTCTTTCTTCCCCTTGAAAATATAGGGGGAATGGAGCTTGCCCATACCACATCATAGCTCTAAAATACCTTCCAAAATCTTCAGACCTAGTATAATGTCCTCTCACAGTAAATTGACTATAATCCAATTCATAGGGAAATAGACTAGATTCTTCAAATCCTCCATGTGCTTTAATCTTTTCTAGTTCTTCCAATGCAATTTTCTTAGCTTCTTCAGGAACATTATCTGGCAGTTCCTTTTCTAATGCCAGCTGTCCTATGGCGAAATATGCAATGTTCTTAAGCTGAATTCTTTTCATTTCCTTGTTTTCCAATTCATTATAGATATCAATAGAATCTTTCAACATCTTATCTGTCATTTCTTCCACTAATCCCAGTAGTTTCTCATTCTCCAATGTCCTTAAGGTATAATCATAGAATATATGGTAGACCTGAAGCATTGAATCTGTGGTAATAAATGAAGGAATATCTTTGTATTCATTGTCTTCATATATATAGAATAACTGCTCTTGTTTTGTAGGATTTACTACAAATTTATTTTGTACTAAAAGCTCCAATTGTTCCTTGGAAAACTCACCAAATATATCCAGATTTTCAATATTGGATAAATCTCCATTTACCTCATATGGCTTTACCATAGTTTCAAATTCCATTGGTTCAAAGGGAACTCCTATGTTTACAAGCCCTTGATTTATTTCAATATTTAGCTCTTTGTCATTTTGAGTAATCTCTGGTTCTTTGGTAAGGTCTTCCTTCTCTACTTTATTCACTACTTCATTCACTACATTTCCAATACATCCAGTCATTAAAATACTTATCCCCAGTACTAAAGATACAATCCTATACAATGATCTCTTTTTCACCTTAATCCACCCTTTCTACTATAATATTATCATTATTTAACTTCATTAATCCCTTATAGCTGTCTTTTCCCTCTTTAACCTGAATATATACTATGCCATCTTCAATTGTTAATTTGCTTATATCTTCATAGTCTCTAGACTCCAAATATCCTTCAAATCCAAAACCCTTCCATTTATAGGAATTGATTGTTTTACGATTATCCTCTAGTATTTCAATAGATATTATTTCATCTACTCCATCTTCATCAATATCATGAAAAGCATAATCCGTAAAAGGTCTAGCTAGCCTGGACCCCCTCCATTTTGGTTGTAAAGCTCCATTGACAAAAGAATAAATGAATGGTCTCTTTGCCATAACTTTATGCAATGGAGATTCTTTATATACTCCTATGGATATATCATCTATGCCATCTCCATCAATATCTCCTATTTCCAATTTCCAAGGCTTTAGTTCAGAATAGTCTTTTCTGTAAATTTCTCTTCCCTCATCCTCCATAGAATAAATGACCACTTCCTCTCCATATTTCTTCCATCTTGATCCTGTCAATATTATCAAATAATCTTTATTATCCCCATTGATACTTCCCATATGATAATCTTTAATTTTTTCTCTCGATTGTAAAGAAAAACTAATCTCTTCTCCTGAGTTCAACTGTAAATATAAGTTTTGCTTATAGTCTCCAAAAAAGACAAAAGAGAAACCCACAAGAAATATTGATAATATAACTATTAAAGCTATCTTAAAATACTTCATAGAATCTCTCCTAAAACTTTCTATATTTAATTTTAGTATATCATTAGTGAAACTTGGAAAAGTTACATATTATTTACAATTTTCAAACCACTAATAAAATCTCATATTTTTCTACTTCCCTATATTTAATTCCCTGGCATAATAGAATAAATATTGCTGGGCGAACCCTGCTAGATTACCAAATAATTTGGCACCATGGGCTCCTATTAATTTAACATTAGTTTCTTCTTTTAAGTAAAAATACTCCATTATTCTCTTCACCCATACATCAACTGGGAAAGCCTCAGATTTATTAAATGCAAATAATAATATACAATCAGATACTTTTGGTCCAACTCCTGGTAAAGTCATCAAGAGTTCCTTACCCTCATCCCTAGTTAGTTCAAATATCTGATCCATATCAAAACCACCATCTGCAATCTTCTTTGCAGTCATCTTAATTCTAACATCTCTGAAACCAACCTTGCATATCTCCCTTAAATCTTGGGAAGTAACCTTTGACAACATTTTAGGTGAAGGAAAGCTATGATATTCAGAGTTGATAATTTGTTCTCCATAGAGATTAGATATTAATTCTATGGATTTTTTTATCCTTGGAATTTGATTATTGGCCGAAATT
>CAZIII010000273.1:0-2857 GCA_964539425.1 uncultured Tissierellaceae bacterium
GGATGCTGAGCTATAAGTCAATGTCAGGATATGATATGAAAAAGGTTATACAAAAATCAACTTTTATGTATTGGTCAGGAAATAACAACCAAGTATATAAATCACTAACAGAGCTTCATGATAAAGGCTTGGTTACTAATGTTGTCAAACATCAAGAAAGTTTACCAACAAAAAAAATCTATGAAATAACTGACGAAGGATTATCAGCTTTAAAAGAATGGGTGCTTTCACCATCTGAGCAAAATGAAATAAAGAAACCTTTCATTATTCAACTTGCATGGTCCAAACAACTTAATACAAATGAGTTGAACATGATTCTTGATGAATATGAAAATCAAATTAAAACACAATTATTAATGGAAAAACACCTTTGGAAACCACAGTTTGGAGTTATATCAACAACAATATTCTAAGAGAATACGAAAATGAATTGGGATGGATTCAAGACTTTAGAGAGGCTATCGCAAAGATTGCAAATGAAAATTTAGATGGGTAACAAAGATCATTTTAAATATACTTGATGTAAAACTTGAACAAATACAATTAGAAGGAGATAGGTAATAATGAAATATAAGTTATTAGATAAAAAGGAATCTATTTTATATATTGAAAGTGAAAATGTTTTAGTATCTGACTCGCAATCTGTGCTTGATTTTATTATGACAGTTAATTATGAAACAGATTGTAGAAAAATTGTTTTAGATAAAAATAATATAAGTGAAAAATTCTTCACACTTAGCAATGGAGTAGCAGGTGAAGTATGTCAAAAACTTGTTAATTATAGGTTCAAGATAGCAATAATTGGTGAGTATTCCAAGTATACAAGCAAACCATTACATGATTTCATTTATGAATGTAATAGAGGCAATGATATTTTCTTTGTAGACAATCTAGAAGAAGCAGTAGAAAAATTGACATTGGCTTACTAATTATGCTAATTTAATATATAATTCTTATTAAGAAGGCATTATAGAAAACAGTAAAGTGAGGGCATTAATTTGAGTAAAGTATACTTCATTAAAAATACAGAATCAGATTATAATAAGATTGGAAAAGATGCATCTGAACTATTGAAAAAGATAGTTTCTGATACAGGTCATGAATTTGATAAAGAGGTGCCTATAAAGGTTCATTTTGGTGAAAAAGGAAACAAAACTTTTATTCCTGCACTTTGCTACGATGAAATTATAAGTTATTTGAAAGAAAAGAAAGTATCACCCTTATATATAGAAACCAATGTATTGTATAGGGGTTCTAGAACTACAACAAAGGATCATATTAAAACTGCAAAAGACCATGGGTTTACACAGATGCCTATAATAATAGCTGATGGAGATATTGGAACTGAATACGATGAAATTGAAATAAATAAAGAGTATATAAAAAAATGTAAAATAGGTAAGGGATATGGGCAGTATAAACAATTTATTGTTATGAGTCATTTTAAAGGACATGTATCCGCTGGATTTGGTGGAGCTATAAAACAACTTGCTATGGGATTTGCTGCCCGAAGTGGCAAGCTAGAGCAACATTCAGGAATATCTCCTATAGTTAAAGCTGAAAAATGTATCTCCTGTGGCATATGTGTTGAGAAGTGTGACTTTAATGCTATTGAAATATCAGATATTGTGGTGATTGATGGAGACAAATATATTGGATGTGCAGGGTGTATTGCAGTTTGTCCACAAGCTGCAATTGTAAATACTTGGGGAGGATCAAATTTTCTTGAAAAGATTTCTGAATATGCCTATGGAGCTTCAAAGGATAAGGATATCATCTATATAACTTTTGTTCACAACATTACAGAAGACTGCGATTGTGTAGGTTCACATATGAAAGCAATTACAGACAATATTGGTATACTTGCGAGTAAAGATCCAGTCGCTTTAGATACAGCATGTTTGGAATTAGTTCAGAAAAATAGTGGTAAAAATCTATTTGAAAAAGGTAGAGTATCTCTTTTACATGCAGAAAAAATAGGCTTAGATACTATGGATTATGATTTAGAAATTTTATAGATAATAATATATGACTGATATATCTATAGCAAAAATATATCATAAAGTGATCAAATAGGTATAGTTACAATTAGTATATTTTCTTTTGAATGCCATATTTATTGACTAGAAATCACAAAAGTGGTATATTTTTCATATCCTTATGGATATGCAACGTATATATATATATAAACATTGCAACAACTGAGAGTTTATGATAAGGTTTATTAAAAGTAATTTCAAGGCCTAACTAGAATGGAATTTCATAGTGGTGACAGGTTTTTGATTGATATATTTAAATTGAATAATGAATGAACAAGAGGATTCTAGTGAGTTGTGTTAAATAGTTCACTATTGCTTTACTACTAGGGGGACTAAGATTATATGTTTAAAAAAGTAGTACTTGTAAATTTAGTATTAATCATTAGTATTTTTATCAATGCATGTAGTATTAAAAGTGATACAGATCCACTAAACCCGAATAAACCAATAACTGTTACAGTATGGCATTATTACAATGGAAATATTAAGGACAAGTTTGATGGACTGGTGGCAGAATTTAACGAAACTATTGGTATAGAAAAGGGTATTGTCGTAGATGCACAAAGCCGTGGCGATGTTGGTCAGCTTGCAAGTGCAGTTTTTGATGCTGCAAATGAGTCCATTGGAACAGAACCTATGCCAGATATATTTGCGACTTACCCAGACAATGCTATAAGAGTGCATCAAATCGTTCCCTTGGTAAATCTAGAAACTTACTTTTCAAAAGAAGATTTATATGAATATAAGGAGGAGTTTTTGCAGGAAGGGCAATTTGAAGCTGATGGAAACTATTATATCATGCCTATTGCAAAGTCTTC
>CAZIII010000274.1:0-2836 GCA_964539425.1 uncultured Tissierellaceae bacterium
TGTTTACCTCTCCAAGTCCAATTCCTACAGTCCCTTTATCTTTAGCTAATACTACACCATTGGATTTCACATTTTTAGCTGCTTTCCAGGCAAATAGCAAATCTTCCATCTCTTTTTCTGTAGGTCTTCTTTTTGTAACTACTTCTAATACTTCTTCAAATAGAAGATGATCCCTATCTTGGACTAAAATCCCACCCAATACCTTCTTAATATTTAGTTCCGTGTATTTTTTGTCACTGATGTCTTTAATCTGCAATATTCTAATATTTTTCTTTTGTGTAAGTACATCTATTGCCTTCTCAGTAAATGATGGTGCCATTACTAACTCAATAAATATCTCATTTATTTTATTGGCTACTTTCTCACTAACTTCTCTATTAAAGGCTACAATTCCACCAAAAATTGATTCCTTATCACATTCGTAGGCTTTCTCGTAGGCATCTAATATATCCTCTCCAGACCCTATTCCACAAGGATTGGTATGTTTTACTGCAACCACTGTAGGTTCGTTAAATTCCTTTATAATTTCAATTGCACCATTTGCATCGTTTATATTGTTGAAGGAAAGCTCTTTTCCATGAATTTGTACTGCTCCTGCTACTGTACCCTCTGTCTTATCTACTTCCTTATAGAATGCTGCTTTTTGATGTGGATTTTCTCCATATCTTAGCTCATTCATGGATTTATATCCTAAGGTTAATAGCTCTGGAAAATTCACTTCTTCTATTTTGTTGAAATAATTTGAAATTAAAGTATCATAATAAGCTGTATAATTGAAAACTTTTCTTGCTAGATATCTTCTAGTAAATAGTCTTGTTTCCCCATCTTGCTTTAGCTCTTCTAATACAATTTCATAATCCTTTGGATCCACTAAAACTGTCACATATTCATAGTTTTTCGCTGCAGCCCTTATCATGGAAGGTCCACCAATATCAATGTTCTCAATTATTTCTTCATGGCTTACTCCAGGTCTTTTTATTGTATCTTCAAAAGGATAAAGATTATTAACTACCATATCAATAGATTCAATCTTCATATCATTAATAGTCTTTACATGATTTTCATCATCTCTTTTATACAATAAACCACCATGAATATATGGATTAAGCGTCTTTACTCTTCCATCTAATATCTCAGGAAAATCAGTAATATCTTCTACTTCTTTTACTTCTAGTCCTGCTTCCTTTAGTGTTTTAAATGTTCCCCCAGTTGAAATTATATCCCATCCTAATTTGCTTAACCCAAGTGCAAATTCAATTATACCTTCTTTGTCATATACACTAATTAACGCTCTTTTCATCATCTCACTCCTAATCAATAATAACTCTTCTACCTTGACTTTTTATTCTCCCATCACAATATAATTTTACAGCCTGTACTAATAACTCATGTTCTATATTAAGCACCTTTTCTTTTAAAGTCTGAACAGTATCTTTACTATCTACACGTACAATGTCCTGAAGTATTATTGAACCAGTATCTGTACCCTCATCAACAAAATGAACAGTAGCCCCTGTTACTTTCACTCCATAATCTAATACAGCTTGATGAACCTTGTCCCCATAATATCCTTTCCCACAAAAACTTGGAATTAAAGAAGGATGGATATTAATTATTCTACCAGTAAACTCTTGGATAAATTCTTTAGATAATACTTTCAAATATCCTGCAAGAACAATTAGTTCTATATCCTTTTCCTTAAATAATCTTATCAGTTCCAAATTATATTCTTCTTCACTGTGAAATTTTTTTCTATCTAGAAATATACTTTCTACTCCTGCATTCTTTCCCCTAATTAATCCATAGGCTTCTTTTCTATTGGATATAATTAATTTTATTTCACCCTTAATATTTCCATGTTCAATATTGTCTATTATAGCCTGAAGATTAGTTCCGCCACCGGAGATTAGGACTCCTATGTTTACCATAGGACTACTCCTTTATCCCCTTTTTTGATTTCTCCTAGTAAAACAAATTCTTCATCCATTTCATCTAAGAATTTAACTACTACATCTAATTCATCTTTCCTTACTACCATAACCATGCCAATACCCATATTAAATGTTCCATACATCTCATCATCAGCTATATTTCCCCATTTTTGTAATAAATTAAATATCACTGGAGTCTTTATTTTGGAAATGTCTATATGAGCTGTTAAGCCATTTGGCAACATTCTTGGTATATTCTCATAAAATCCTCCACCAGTTATATGGCATAAACCTTTGATATTAAATTTTTCTACCATATTGTATACTGGATTAGTGTATATTCTTGTAGGCTTGAGAAGCTCCTCACCTATGGTAGAGCCCAGTTCATCTATATGTTTATCTAAGGATAAATTTTCCTTATCAAATATAATTTTTCTCACAAGGGAAAATCCATTACTATGGACTCCACTTGATGGGAGACCTATAATACAGTCTCCCTCTTCTATGGTAGAGCCGTTTATTATCTTTTTCTTATCTACTACTCCTACACAAAATCCTGCAACATCATATTCATCATCCTTATAAAAACCTGGCATTTCAGCAGTTTCACCACCAATTAATGCACATCCTGCTTTAATGCAACCATTTGATACCCCTTCTACTATACTGGCCATTTTCTCAGGTACAAGCTTTCCTGTAGCGATATAATCTAGGAAAAACAAGGGCTTAGCTCCTTGACATAGTATGTCATTGGCACACATTGCCACACAATCTTCTCCTATGGTATTGTGTTTATCCATCATAAAAGCAAGCCTTAGTTTGGTACCTACTCCATCTGTTCCTGATACTAATACTGGTTCCTCATATGATTTAGTATCTAATTGAAATAATCCTGCAAATCCCCC
>CAZIII010000275.1:0-2828 GCA_964539425.1 uncultured Tissierellaceae bacterium
TTAAACTACAAAGAAGATGATTTTGATGGATTTGAAGTTTTAATGCCCAGAGATATGTTCACAGATAAGGCACTAGACAACTTAAGAAAAATAGTAAATGCTAAGGAAGAACTTATCAGTAAAGCTATAGGTACTGTGGATTTAAGTATTATAGAAACTGAAGAAAAGGTAATATTCCCTTGGTATCCACAAACAGAAGATGCTGATGCAATTAAATACTACCTACTATTTACTGAAGCCTTATGTAAAATGGCAATAGACAGACAAAGAGTAACCTCCAAGGCGAAAAAAAGTGAGAATGAAAAATATAACTTTAGGTGTTTTCTTCTAAGGCTAGGTTTCATAGGGGAGGAGTACAAGGGATTTAGAAAATTTATGATGAGAAACTTAACAGGCAATGCTGCTTTTAAAAATGGGCAAAAGGAATCAATAAAAGGGGAAGTTGTGAAATAAATCACTTCTTCCCCAATTGCCTATTACCCCCTTTGAAACTGCATTTTTTTACACAGGACCCTAGGCCGCTGTCCCTATTAGATAGGTCTAGAGATATACAGACCCCTGCCTATGATATTTTCAATAGTTTAATTGCTTCAGGAAGGATTAGCTTGCCATCAAGCCTTTCATACCCAGCAAAGCCTACTTCATTATTAATGCTATATAGTTCCCTTAATACCTTAACAGTTAGTGGCTGACGCTGTATAATCCAGTAGTAGCTGAAATCTCCAAAGGCTATAGGAGTTGTACCACTTTCCATATTTGGCATATAGGTTGAATATTCTACTGCCTTTCCTAAAATGGTATTATCAGAAGTATTCCATAGATAATTGCCATTTGTATCTTTTAAAGTTCTAAGGGTTATGGCTGTTTCATCATTCATAAGCCACACAGCATTTCTTCTATGTTCCCTATCAAGTGAGAAGTACAGCCTTATTATGTCATCATAGGTTATAGAGGAAGGGCTATCAATGGTTATGCCTATTTCTCCTCCTGCTGTGGAATTTAATATGCCAGTAGGCTCGTCTACTCCATCTCCATTAATAAAGGCATTTTCCTCGGCTCTACCAAATCTACGGGCGAATTCATTTTGAAGATAGCTTTGTATATCAAAATTATAGTCACTTACGAAATTTTCTTTAATTCTTGAAAGACTTGCTAGTTTATAGGAGTCCACAGGGATTTGCTTAAAGTTATCAGTACTCTCTGGTATTGCCACCATCTCACTTACCCATGCTGACATTCCTATTGAAGTTACTGCATGTATTTTCCCTTCAGCAGAAGAGGTATCGACCACAGTAGCTAATCTTCTAAATACATTTTCTTTTTCCATGGTTTTTAAATACTTTTCATTAAAATCAGAGGGTATTATATAATCTCCTCCACCAACTGATCCTTCATTCAGTTCTGCCTTAGATTCTCCTTTACCCCTCATAGTATTCCAAAATGCGTTGTTATAATATGCTGTTGTTATTTTCATTTAATTTCCTCCTTTTATTTTGAGGGCGGTCATTTTTGAACACCCTAGTAATCTAACAATTTCTTATTTTCAGCCTGCTCATTTTTGAGCAGAAGAGTAAACCCTATTACCTTCCTTTACATATAACACATTGATATTTGTTTATTGTAGCCCTTACTAGTTTTGAAGTACAGCGTGGACATCTTATTATATGACTTACATAGGATTCATTTGGATTGGTGTTATATAGGGTAAAAGAGCCACCACCATTATCTTCAAGGTAGTGCTTATATTTTGAACCTTGATTATTGATTAGCAGAACATTCCCCAAATAAAACCTTGCTTTGAGTTCATTATCTTCATCTGGTACAAGTACATATTTATTCATATTTTTTTTCTCCTTTCTTTAGTATTTTAGTGACTTTACTAGTTGATTTAGTGACAATAAAAACTGTCTTTGTGGTGTACTGTCACCTAGCTTAAAGCTAGTAATTACAATAACTCCACACTGTTTTAGTGATTGAGGTTACAATAATCTGCCAAAATCATTATATATATTATTAATATATTAGATTATATATATATACTTTTATTCTTATAGAACTTTAAGATTAACTGTACTACTGTCACTAGATATAGCTATAAATGGGTTGTTTCCAATGTTTGTTATAAGTGATAGGGGTGTGGATTTACAGTCATCAAGCCGTCACCCCAGTCACTAAATTTTAAGACTAGTAGTTATGAGACTATTTTTATCTAGCATCCTTGAGAAACTCATAAGGATCATATCCGTAAGCTCTCTGGTAGGTTTCCTTAGCTTCATCTGTTAGTGTAAAGTTTTTAAAGAAGCTACCGCCTTTACCTCTTCTAGTAATAAGGTCCTGATAAGGTGCTCTTAAATACTCTGAAAGTTCATTTCTAAACTCCTTAGCGGTCTTTGAGTAGCCATGATTATTATCCAAACACCATGCCTTGTAGACATCATAGACCTTTCCAGTAGTGCAGCCATCTTTGATTTTCCCACTAGGCCTTTTCTCCAAACATTCATTAAAGAATGAAATAACAGTGTTGTTATCGTATCTGTATTGATTTCTAAAATCAGCCATAGTCTCTGTTTCAGTAAATGCATAACCATTTTTAATTACATTCTTAAGAGCCAAGATAATCTTGTGGATTATACCTTCTCTCTCCATATACATCTTATCTAAGAGCATCCTATCCTGGTCCTTTAGAGGTATTACATTGTTACATTTTACAAGCATTATTCTTTCATAAACCCATTTGCCATCATCACCTCCAAACTTAGGTAATCTGTTCATGCAAAACCAGAATAATCCACCATATACAAATTCAAAGCCATCTTTTCCTTTGAACT
>CAZIII010000276.1:0-2824 GCA_964539425.1 uncultured Tissierellaceae bacterium
CTATTCTATCTGGAATTTCATTTGCATATACTGGGTCGAATCCACCATGTATAGTGCAATATTCTCCAGTTAAAGCATCTCTTCCACTTACATCATACTTGCCCCATTTTTGAGCAGATGCTGATTGAATTCTATCTGGGTTTCCAAGTGGCACCATTCCACCAGATGTTACCAACGCAATTGTAGCTTTACTCAAGTCTTTGATAGCTGGAGCTGGATCTACTTTATCAAATACTGGCATTGGAAGTTCTGTTTCAAATGCTTCTCCTTTTAATCTAGCTAGGAGCATTTCAACTGCTCTTTGAGAACCTCTTTTATCTGAAAACACAGTAAGTCTCTTTCCTTGTGCTATATATCCTTCTTCTTCTGGAAGTCCAATTTCCTCATTGTTCATTAACTTTTTAACCAAATTGGCCATTACAGGTAATGCTTTACGCATACCAGCAGCTGAATCAGAAACGTTAACTACTAAAGCTTTTCCTTTACATACATCTAACCCTGGATTTTCAATATACATTCCTGTAACAACTGGAATATTTAATGCATCTACTACAGCATTAGCAACTCCAGCACAAGCCATTCCATATCTACCTGCATTGAAAGCAGGTCCTGCTACAACTATATCTGGATTTTGCTCTTTTATTATTTTCATGATATATTCTAAAGATTCTTCTTTATTTTCATTGAAATAATTATCACCACATATTAGTGTACCAACTACTTCACCTTCATCTCCAAGAAGACCATTGAATCCTAATGCAGGTCCAATAGTTTCTGCTTTGAATGTTGGCTCCATTCCAGCCATTTCTTCTCCACCTATTTGACCAAAAAATTGATTTACATAGTACAATACTTTGAATTTCTTTGTCATTTCATTTCCTCCTTTCCTGTTAATATAATTTAACTGTGCAATTGTGATATCCAATTTCTGAAGTTGCTCCTATAACTGCATTTAATTCACAACTTAAAGTTCCGTCACCTTCTAAACATCCTTCCCATCCCCCTGCTAGCGTTGCAATTGCTGCAGCATTACCAATTACTCTGTCTGCTGGTGGTAGTTTTACAACATGACTAACGTTTCCAGTGGATACTACTGCTACTGCTTCCTTTGCTGTATCTGCTAAAGGTTGACTCATTCCATCTCTTCCTGAACATTCATCAGTTATTAAAACAGTTTTTATTCCTGAATCTTCTAATCTCTTACAGATCATTAGTAAGTCAGAGTCTGGATTACCATATCCTTCTTCAGAAATAATTACTCCATCTGCTCCTAGAGTCTTACATAGTTTTGCAGTATAATCGCATGTTCTAAATTTACCTTCAAGTGTAGTTAATTCTGGTGTAAGTATTACTCCTAAGAAGTTAATTTCTTTTCCATGCATTGCATATAAATCAAGTATAGCTGAGTTATTTTGATGTTGATAAGTAGTTATCTTATCGCAAGCTGCTACACAGTTTCCACTAATAACGGCTCCATCTAACTCTTCATTTGCATGTAAAAGTGTTGGTAATATCAACTGGCTGTTAACGCCATAGATATATCCATCATGTAATAACCCTTGAGAAATCAACATTTCTACATATGCTACCTTTGGTAGATTTGGATATTTAGCAGTTTCTTCAGAATGGTTTCCCATTTCATATACTAATACTTCATCTGGTTCAATATTTCATCCAGCTTCTCCAACAAATTCTGCCGCCCTTAATCCTGCTAATCTAACAGTTTTTTCATGAGCATGTGGTGCTAATCCTTCTACTGGAACTATGTCCATTACTAAATTGAAAGTTTTTGAAAATGGAGTCCATTTTGCACCTTCACCCCACATATCTACTACTCCTTCTTGGAAGCCTACTATATCTCCTACAGTAACTATTGCTGCTCCATAAAGTACATTAACCTTTCCATCACCTAATTGAGCCATTTTAGTAGATACTCCTGGAAAACCATTTCCTTCTCCTTCAATTTTAACTCTAGGTTCAATAACATCTTTCACTGGAATAATTCTAACTTTCTCTCCAGGTCTTGCAACATCAAATTTAACTTCTTTAATGTTTTCATCTTCTTTAAGCTTTTTGATTAATTCATCTGTGTTTACAGTTAAAATTCCATTTTTTACGCTAGTTTCATTTCCTAACTGAATGTCTTTAATATGAATTCTTCTTAACTCAAGTCTCACTGAAAGTCACCTCCGATTTTTTAGTTGATGCTAGTTGCTAAATTTCTTTTATGCTCTCCTAATGCTGATTCTAAGAGTTCACTATCAATTATGGAATAGTCATCTCCATTTGCAGAATCAGGTTTTCTTGATTCCATGCTTTTTCTATAATTTTCTATACTGTTTTCTATAGTTTCTACATAGATGTCATTTATTTTTTCCTTCTTGTCACCAATAATAATAGAACGATATGGAGAGTATAGCATCCTTATGCTTGCACCTAATGGATGATTAATAAGCTCATAGCCTGAATGTACTAAATCTCTGACCTTTACTAATACATCTTCAAAGTCCCCTTCTACAAATATTACTTCCTTATAATCATCTTTTACTTTTTGATTGTTAGTAACTATTTGATAATTCATTTGTTATACCTCCTCTCATTCATCTATATTAGTATTTTTTCATTTATTAAAACTTAGTAAATTCGTCTCTCATACCTTTTACTTCTGAAATTATTTCATCAACTTCTAGAACCATTTCCATCATACCAATTTGTTCTTCATATACATCTCCATCTACTGATTCTTTGAATTCTGGTTCTACTGGATGGTAAACTTTAAGTCCCAACGGAACTCCTGCTAATGGACCTGCGAATGTAGGGTCTC
>CAZIII010000277.1:0-2822 GCA_964539425.1 uncultured Tissierellaceae bacterium
TCGAATAATGGCAGAGGAGCTTATTCGTGAAGCTGGATTTTTGCTTCCACAGAGTGAAAACACAAAAGATTTCTTGCAATCACTTTTAGATAAGAAATTATCTGAGGATTTTCTAGTCGAGGATGTTAAAAAATTGTTAAATATTATGTATAATAAAGAAAAAACAAAGGAGGACAAAAAAATGAAATATCGTTGTACAGTATGTGGTTACATACATGAAGGGGAATTAGCTGAGGATTTTACATGTCCACAATGTAAACAACCAGCATCAGTATTTGTAGAGGTAAAAGAGGCAGAAGAAAAGGTAAATAAATATGCTGGGACAAAGACTGAAAAAAATCTACAAGAAGCATTTGCTGGTGAAAGCCAAGCAAGAGGAAAGTATACTTATTTTGCAGAAGTAGCTAGAGCAGAAGGTTATGAACAAATAGCTGCAATATTCGAAACAACTGCATATAACGAGCAAATACATGCTCGCATGTGGTTTGATGCTCTAGGCAATATAGGATCTACAGCAGATAATCTAAAAGCAGCTGCTGAAGGTGAAAACTATGAGTGGACAGATATGTATGATAGGATGGCTAAAGAAGCGGATGAAGAAGGATTCCATGAAATAGCTGAAAAATTCCGTCAAGTTGGTTATGTTGAAAAAGAACACGAAAGACGTTATTTAACGTTATTGGAGAATGTTGAAAAAAATAAAGTTTTCAAAAAAGAAGAAAATACAGTATGGGAATGTCGTGCATGCGGACGTCTAATAGAAGGAAAAGAAGCTCCAGAAGTTTGTCCGGTATGTGGTTACTCACATTCATTCTTTGAAGTACGTGCAGAAAACTATTAAGATATAATTAGAATTAGATTAACTCAATAAACTTAACCGCCAATCAGAAGGAAGATAATCCTATGATTGACGGTTATTTAATTAAATATAGATTAATTCTAATAAAGATGTGAATATGATCCACCAAGGGGGTGCTATAAACCTACAAAATCTTTATTGTACACTCAAGGCATGTTGAGTGTGTAATTCTGATGACATCTAGTACCATGGAGGCGAAAAAGTAGGTTTTAGACACAACATGTAGTAGGTGGAGGACTATTTTGGGGTCAAAAATGAGTGAAAAACACCATTTTTTGACCCCGTTTTTAGCAGTGTTTCAGTAGAAAATATGTTAGTTACTAGACATATCCCCGCTTGAAACTGCACTCTGAGTAATCGGATTGTAGGTTGCATGAGAGTTAAGTGCCTAATGTATTGCTCTTCGCAGGAGTAATACAGGGCTAGGGGAAAAATGGGAGAGTATAAGCGAGAGTTGAACCTTTGTAATCTTCGTTATCTACGATAAGCGTACTGCGGAGTATTAAGCTTAATATGGATAGGAAAGATTGTATCGCATACCAATCGGGCAGTAACCCATACATCCATCGGAGTAGAGAAGGATACTTACCCATTTGAATCTGCATTTAGTGGAACTTGGTAAGCCCTTTGTGTTCCTAAATATAGGTAGGATAATCGCAAGAAAATCACAATACCAGAGGGTAAAGGATTGTGGAGAAAGCAAATGCCAGTAAGGCGAAAGTCTAGGGGAAATCATAACCTACTGGATAAAATTACATAATTTACTCGAAAGAGGGCAGACTTCCACAAGGTCATCAACACGAAAGAAAACGGACAGAAGAATTTTTAAGGAGAAACAAGTTATGAAAACTACTAATAAATATAATAAGTCGGCTGTTTCTCCACAGATGCAAGATTGGGAGCTAGTTAATTGGAAGAAAATTTATGCATATGTGAAAAAACTTTGGATAGAGAAAAATTCATATATTTCACAAAATATATATTATATCCCCTACTAGTTTTATAAAAATCTAAAACTAAATACAGAAACACAAAGAGGCGAAGTCTTCGGTCAACTTTACGATCGATAGTCTTCGTCTTTTTTATGTCCAAAAAATGTCTAAGAGAAAATCATATACAGGTGAATTTAAAACAATGATAGCTGAACTAGTATTATCAGGAAAAACACCTAAAGAGGTAGCCAGTGAATATAGCATAAGTGAAACAGCAGTGCGTAATTGGGCTAAGAAGAAGGCTCCAATTAATGTTGTAGAAGGAGATACTACAAACCTTGAGGAAATCAATAGAATGAGGAAAGAAAATGCAAGGCTCAAGGAGGAAAATGAGATATTAAAAAAGGCTATGGCTATATTCGCAAAAAAATAAATCCTGACATACTGTTTGATATAATTAAAGACAATTCTACTATACACAGCATAGATACAATGTGTAAGGTACTTAAATATCCAAGAAGTACCTACTATGATAAGCAAAAGGAAAAACCAGAAAACAAGTGGAAACCTATTAATAAAAAGCTTCAAGATGATATTTTAAAAATCTACAATGATAGCAATAAAATCTACGGTGCCCCTAAGATTCGGGAGGAATTAAAGGTTATTGGATATGAGAGCATTAGTCTCAAACGAGTCCAAAGGCACATGAAAAAACTTGGTATCAGATCAATAGTAGTAAAAAAATATAGGCCGCAAAAAAGTAATAAGGTCTATGATAAAGGCGAAAACCTGTTAAATAGAGATTTTTCCACAACTAAATTAAATGAAAAATGGGTAGCAGATATTACTTATATCCATACTTTAAGGAATGGATGGACTTACTTAGCGTCTATCTTAGATTTGCATACCCAAAAGATAGTAGGCTATAGTTATTCAAAGTCCATGGATACCTCAATAGTTTTAAAAGCATTAGATAATGCCATAGTATCACAAAAGCCAGGTAAAGGCTTAATTATTCACTCAGACCGAGG
>CAZIII010000278.1:0-2788 GCA_964539425.1 uncultured Tissierellaceae bacterium
TCCACCAGTATTCACCATACTTTCTTCTATCCATTTGATTAAATTTATAGTTATATCTTTTAAAGCATCACTTGATAATTTCATCTTTTTCACTCCTTATTTCCATCCCTAAACCTTCCATTATCTTTAATGCTGTTTTGTGGTCTTTTTCATTCTTGCTCATACAAAGTGATTTATGTATAACTATATTAGCCTGTGGAAAAGCACTTTGGAGACAAATGGCATTGGCAAGAACGCATATATGAGTCTCTACCCCTACAAACTCAATTTCTTCTATAATATGATTTTGTTCCTTAAATCTTCTCTGAAATTCAAATAAGGTTTCAGGAGGAATGGCATAATATGATTTTTTAACCTTTTCATGTTTATCCAGAAAAGATCCTAAAATCTCATATGGCTCACAACTCCATTTCTCTTCTTTATCTGATTTCATT
This sequence comes from uncultured Tissierellaceae bacterium, assembly GCA_964539425.1. Lineage (GTDB taxonomy): Bacteria > Bacillota > Clostridia > Tissierellales > Tissierellaceae > JAVKTS01. The sequence continues at coordinate 435 of CAZIII010000278.1, forward strand.
TCCTGGATATTTATGCTTTTTATATCATTAATGAGATTCTGTCTATTATTATCTTCTTTGAAATTATCTTTTTCAATGGGAATATCTACAGTATAAAAGATATATTCCCCTTTTGCCTCACATCTTTTTATCTTGCTTATGATTCCCTCTACCATCTTTTCAGAATCTTTTATGTATCTTTCTCCCTTATCTTTATCTATATAAGAATTTTGCATATCTATAATGAATAACACATTCCACCACCTATTAAGAATAATTAAGCCATCTTTAGGATTTATTATACCCAGATACTACTTAATAATATCTGCCAAATGATTGTCTCTAGTAAATTCTAAGTTTTGTATTATGCAACGCAAATAATTACGTTGCATTTATCGTTGTATTTTACAACGATAAATTAATAATAAAAAAACCTGTAAACAAGAAGGATTTCTTCTTATTTACAGGTTTTTTGTAATTATGTTTAGTTATGGTGGAAGATCAAGTGATGGATTATTAATCAATATATGGTAATAGTTCACCTACTAAATTTTGTACAGTTGTACCTGGGTTCATTGCTTATTCCCCAACATATCAAAACCTTTTAAAATAGGAACTGCACCATATCTTCCAAGTAAATATTGTTTATTATATGTTGCATCGTTTCTAACCTTTTTATTGTCATCCAATTTTAACTCTGATAAAGAATATAGTTCTGATACAGCATTCTCATCTTTTTCAACAAACCAGACTTGATCTCTTCTAAATATTTCTCTACTTAGAGTATAGTTATCATGAGTAGTATATACTAATTGGGCACCATTTTTATTGATATCTTCATTATGAAACATACTTATTATATATCTAAGCAGCAATGGGTGAAGTTTTGCATCTAATTCATCCACAATTAATGTATCACCATTATTCATAGCATTTACTATATAATTGTATAAAGCAAACATCTTCTGGGTTCCACTTGATTCCTCTGTAAAAGGAATTTCATATGGTGTTTTTCTATCTTTTGATAAGTGTTTTGAATATATTTTATACTCATATTCATCATCAAAGTTTTTCTTTTTTTCAACTCTTATTCCATCTATATTTATATCCACTGACTTTAAAAAGTCTCGTATTCCACTTAAATAACTTTCATCTTCTATATTGGCAGGTAGCATTTTGTTCATCATTAACTCTAGTATAATATCCCCGAAGTCTATAACCTCAGTAGCTATAAACCAGTGAAAAACATCTTTTGCATAGTTAATTTTAGCACTTGCTATCATAGATAAAAACAAAGTAGATTCCTCTACAAATTCAGATAAGGCTTCTGCACCCTTTAGAAGATTGCTGCATTCTATTTTATCGCCACTTCTCTCGAATAAGGTTTTATACTTACCTTTCCCCCTAAAGTCTCTCTTATATAGCCATTCTTCATGAACCTTCTTATTGTCTACAGTGAATCCATATTGATATTCATTTGAATTATGCCTAAAAAAGACTTCAAATTCTGCAGTCTTATTTCTACTTGTATTATCAAAAGCAAATCTTTTAACCGGTATTCCTTTTTTCTCACTTTCCTTTTTAAAAGAAGTAAGCACCCATTTACGCATAAAATCAAATGCTTGTACTATTGAGCTCTTTCCACTACCATTTGCTCCATATATTGCAGCAACCTTTATATAAGATTCTTCCTTCCCTATAATAAGGTTATATGGGTGTTCTTGTAATAGAGTAGCTGCTGTCATATCTAAAGATGTTTCTTCCTTAAAACCTTTAAAGTTCTTAAAATTAAATTGTATGAGCATTTTTCTCACCTCTTAGGTTTATTATAATACAATATACTTATTTTGTAAATGATTCGCGAGAGGTTTTCTCACATTGTTTAAAGTATTATCTTAAAATATTTAATTATACATAATAATTAGATCCTTGTCTTAGGCTAGAATTCCGCCCACCTCTTGTACCAGATTAAATTATCCTTTGCAATAGTTTCCGCAAAATCATAATCTATTATAGCTATGATTTCATTTAAGTCTTGACCCTTTCTACACCTACATCTTGCAAACATTTCATAACTCAACTTTCCAATCCTTTCCCGTTAGGCAAACTGGAATACTTTCATCTAATCCCTCCCTATATAGGGGAACTTTTCTTCAATAGTAGTTATAAGAGCTTCATAAAATTCATCCAAAGTAATACCCATACACAATGCTATTCTCTTAGCTGTTTTCATAGAAGGCAACCTTTCGCCACTTTCACTTATGCAAATGAACTTTCTATCTCTATTTATGAAACCTTTTTTATGTTATAATGACTTTAAGAAAAATTTAACAATAAAGGAGCTAGGCTATGAAAAGATTCAAATCTAAAAAAAT
>CAZIII010000279.1:0-2771 GCA_964539425.1 uncultured Tissierellaceae bacterium
AAGATGGCTGATTATCAAGGGAAACGATATGTTATTATGAAATTTATTCATAATGAAAAACATATCGTTTTTTCTGATATTGGGAAAAGAAGAAGGATGGAGATTTTTGATGAGATTAAGGTTATTATAGCTATGAATTAATGATTAGATGAAAAATAAAAGTACGCTTTTAATAAGATTATGCCTTTAAAACTAGCTCGAATCTATACTTTGTTGCAAAGGAAAAGGTGTATTTAGTAGGGAACACCGAAAAGGTCAGAAAAAAGGCAAAAGAATATTAGACTTAAAAAGATAGCTAGAGAGTGATATAATGATAATAAGACGATGACGTGCAAGTAGAAAATAGCGAAGCTGTCATTCCGAGCCTGTCGAGGAATCTTAGGGCCTAAAACAAAGATCCTTCGTCGTTTTACTCCTCAGGATGACAAAAATGTTAAAGACACAGTCTTAGAAAGCCGTGTAGCAAAATTAGCATATATATACTAAATAAATATGATGTAAAATATATAGTGAGGTGATTTAAATAAAGCTTTTACAACCAGACCAATGGAGAGAAACAATGGATCCATTTACATTGAACTTTAATAACTTTAAAATTAAGGATATATTAGGATATCCCCATGCAGGAAATGATGTATTTTATGTTAGTGGTTTTAAAAAGGATGGTAAAGAAATTAAAGGGTTTTTAAAGGTGGAGAGACAAAAATCAGCTGATATAGAAAGAGAAGTTGCAATTATAAAAAGATTAGATTTATCAATTGTACCAATTATTATTGATTATTCATTTGAAAATCCTAAATACATCTTAACCGAGGAAATAGAAGGCATGAGGCTATCACATATTTTACAAAATGATAACAATATAGAAATCTTAGACTATATGCAAGAATATGGAGAACTATTAGCAAATATTCATAAGGTTAATATGGAGAAGATTCCTGTAAAGAAGAGAGATTTTAGGTTACCACACAAATTCTATTTAAATTATGAACTAGAATATATAGAAAAATATCTTTTAGAAGCAAAATTTGAAGAAAATAAAGGTTTTATACATGGAGATTGTCATTATGCCAATATTCTATGGGAGAATAATAAAGTGTCAGCATTACTAGATTATGAGTTATCTGGATATGGAAGTAGAGAATATGATTTAGCATGGGCCTTAATTTTAAGACCAGGACAGAAATTCTTAAAAACCAATGAAGAAAGAAGAGCTTTTCTTAAAGCTTATAATAAGCATCACGATTATTCAAAAGAGGCTTTTGAATATTACATGGTTCTATTTGGAATGTATTTTTATCATATTAGTCCTGGGGAACAAAATCAGGAATACAGGAATATTCTTATTGATATGATGAAAGACGTTATACTGATCTAAACAAATATTAAATTACAGTAAATGAAAAGTATCTTTAGAAATATAAATAAAATAATTATCAGATTCAAAATGATTAGATTTATATAAGGGGTTGATTTTATTTATGAAAATTGGAGAAAAAGACATTTATACTGCCTTAAAGCAATATGGGATTGAGGATAGTTTAATAAATACATATTATATAATAGAGCGTTATAAAAAAGGTATCAATCCAAGGGCTAGAGTAATAGTAAAAGCAGATGTAGATAGTGAAGAGTCTTATATAATTAAGTTTATATTAGAGGAAGAACATCCACAAAAACTAATAGAAGAGCAAAGTATCTTTTCTGAATCTATTAGAGAGAGTGGGATAATTACCCCTAAGAGATTTAAATGTAATGGAGCATATTGCATTGAACTTCTTGTTGAAGAGTTAAATTATAGTGTAACCCTAGAAGAATATATAGGTGAAGAATTAAATTTTATCAATGATAAAGTTGTTGAAGAAATAGCATCTTTAATGGCTAATATGCATCTTATTTCTGAAAAGAAAGACCTTCACATTCAGGGAAACACTATATGGGATTTATTTAATGAAACAACAGATATTTCTAGGGGATACAAAGCTTTTTGTGAATATGGAAAAACGGATATAGATTTTACTCGATATGATATTGAATTATATGAAAAGATTATTACCCTTTATGAAGAAAGACTATCACGCTTGAATAATATTTGGCCTAAGCTACCTAAGTATGCTACCCAGGGTGATTACTCTATAAATAACTTAGTATATGGAAATGATAAAATAGAAGGAATTTTCGATTACAATATTGCTGGTGATGAGGTATTGGTAAGTGATATGATTATAGAAGGTCTGCTAGTTAGCTATGAAATGGATATAGACAATTTACTTACTCATGATGATAAAGATAGGATGTTTAAAATATTTGTTAGAAAATATATGGAATGTAGAGAGTTAAATCAAGATGAACTAAATATAATGAATGATATCTATGCTGTAGTATTTCCATTTTGGTGGACAAGAATAATTTATGATGAAGAAAATTCATTAAAAAAGCATCTAAGTGATAGTAATGTTGAAAAAGTAAATGAATTTTTAGATGATACATATAAACTATTAAAGCAGAATTATTTTCAAGAGGATTTTTAGTTCAAATTTCTTAAAGAATAACATGGAGGTTAAATATGGGAAAGCCTTATATAGATATAACACAATTAAAATCATCTGGAGCATTCTTTGTAGGGTTAGAAGATAAAGAAATTATATTATCAAGAACAATAATTAATTCTATGAGTATAAATGAGAAGAATTATGAGTATCAGGGATATGCCGACGATTATGATATTCATTTTATATTTGACGATTGTATTCCAGAAGTAGAATTTTATA
>CAZIII010000280.1:0-2768 GCA_964539425.1 uncultured Tissierellaceae bacterium
ATTAGTTGAGAAACAGCAAGCTTTAAAGTATCTTCTATCTGAGCAGAAAATTCCTCATCTATGATATTGTACATTCTTATATAGCAAAATATTTCATGTTCAGAGTTAAACTCTGTTCCTTCATTGAACTTCTCAATAGCATAGCTTAGAAGCGAAAATATATCTAATTTAGTAAGGTATTCTCTATATCTATAAAGGTATCCTATTAACTCAGCCGTAGGGTTTCCCCATGAATAATCAATAACTGTCATTCCTATATCACTTCTATGCTCCCACCATGGTGCATGAGGATAATCATTTACAGTAATTGGAACACTATACCAACCATTTCTTTCCTCATCAAAAGCTGCTTCCAGATATTCAATAGCCTTAGCTATCATCTTCTGTGCTCTACTGTCATCTTTAAGTAAGTTCAAATATCTTAACCCAACTGATGTTGCCATAGGTGATGAATCAAGTAGCATAAAATCAGACTCTATCCCTCTACCAAAACCACCGTCTGGATTTTGATATTGCTCCAGCATGTCCAATATATCATCACCATTTGAATCATTAAAATAATAATTAAACATGGCCTTTTCCAAACCTCTAGCTTCTTTATTCATATAAGAGTTTATTTCATTAAATGTTCTCTTTGATAATTTTTGCATGCTATTTTTCCCTCCTAGTTTATTTTAATTTAGATTGACATCTTTCACAATAATAAATACTTCCTCCAAGATAAGCTTCCTTAATAATATTACTACCACAAATCTTACATTGCTCTTTCAAAGCATTCTTGCTTAATTTTGTAATATAGCCTCCAGAACACCCAAATAAATCCTTTTCTGTATCCCGTCCACCTTTTGTAACCATCTCATCTAAAGTAGACTTAATCGAGTGATACAGTGTCTCTATCTCTTTAGTCGAAAGGGTTGAAACCTTTCTTTTAGGGTGAAGTTTTGCATTGAATAATATATCCTGTAAGACTCCATTTCCAAGACCTGGTATACGCTGTTCTGTAGCTAAAAGAAACTTCACACTTTTCTTCTGCAAGTTTTCATCTGATACAATTTTTTCATAATACTTGAAATCAAATTCTTTTGACAAAGGAGATGGTTTTTCTTTAGCTAATTCATAGTATACATTGTCGAATTCTCCATCTTTAAAACACCAGATTCCACCATACATTTGAATAGATGCAACAAGGGCAGATTCATCATGAAATCGTACTAACAATTGATGTTTTTCAGGCAATTTTTGATCTTTATCAAAATACCTAAGATTTACTCCATCACCTAGTAATAATTTAATGTCACCTAAGCTGATTTCAACAAAACCAGCATATGCATAGGCTCCTTCTATTGTTTTACCATTTAATTTTGAATTATACTCGCCAGGTTCACCGTAATACCATGCAAACTTATGGGGAGACTGATTTGTAATAACATCATCAATCTTTTTTCCTCTCAATCTTTCATTTATTTGGCGTGATAATGTAATAGCTTCTGGTAATTCAATCATACATTTCCCCCCTAATATTTAATAAATATTATCGTTTTTCTCTCTAGAATAATGTAACACTAAGTCAGCATTCCCCATAGGGCAGTATTCTTCAACATATTTATCTTCTGCTGGAAAATATCGTCTTTCATATTTTGATTTTATATCTTCTGAGTTTCCTATGTACTTATCTCTATCTATTACACGATTTAGTCGTACTTCTTTTGGTGTATCTAGGTAAATTATGTAATCAAAATATTTTCTTATCTCTTTTCTTTGTAGAAATATTCCTTCCAATAGTAAAATTGAACCTTGGGGTATTGTTATTTGTTCTAAAGTATATGCGTCATTATCCATATTATATATTTCAATTTCCTTGTCAATTTCAATACCTTCCTTTATAGGCATGAAAATCTCCTTAATTAAATAATCATATCTCCATTGAATATTATAATAACAATACCATTCTTCTTTAGATTCAATATATCTAATACTCTTTGGATGTATGAAATCATCAATATGTAATATAAGGGAATTGTAGCTTTTATTACTTAATTCTAGTTTTAATGAATTGACTATTGTTGTCTTACCAGCTCCCCCTAGACCATCAATTCCTATGATTAAGGTTTTTTGTAAGGTATATTTTTCTATTATTTTGTCTATCAATTCTTTCATCTACAATTCTCCTTTATCCATTTCATATGGCAGATATATCTATATTAATTATTCAGCTTCAATAAATGTTCCTGCTTATTTAGAAATATAACCCTTCTTTCCTTTCCTTGCACTTTCCATAAGTGAATTCCAGTATCACCAGTACTTATTCCTACTTCCGTGTTAACTGGCAGCATCATAAAGCTTCTAAAGAGCATATTTATCATTCCACCATGGGATACTATACATATCCTTGACTTGCTTTCTTCTCTCTCATATTTATCTATAAATTTTGACCAAAACATCTCGCCCCTAGCTCTAAAATTAATATATGATTCAGATTCAGCAAATTCATCATGGGGTTTCCTCCCGCCTTCTGGCATAGGAAATCTCGCATTTGCCTCTGAACGATATAGCCCTGCTAATAGCCCATTATTCCATTCCATTAACTCATCATCAAAGATTATATCTATACCAGTTTCTTCACTTATGAACTCAGCTGTTTTTGCTGCTCTTTTAAGTGGACTACTTAAGATAATATCAATTTCATAATTATCCTTTATCCATTCTGCAGCATATTTTGCTTGTCTACATCCTAATTCCGTAAGCTCAAAATCAGCTCGCCCTTCATG
>CAZIII010000281.1:0-2759 GCA_964539425.1 uncultured Tissierellaceae bacterium
CTTTGTAATTGTGGATTTTCCTGTACCATTATTTGCAATCATGATTGTTTTTTGTCCTTTTCTTACATTTAATTTAGCATGCTCTATATTACCGCAATTTATAATTTCAATTTTCATTATTTTCTCCTAAAATTTAAATTATCCAAGAATCTTCTATCGACTATAATTATTCATTACTTAATAAGTTCCAATTAATGTCAATCTGTTTCCTATTGTACATAATTTCTTCTACACTTTTATCTCTTTGATTTATTTTATACTGAGTAATGCATGAATTTATAAATGAATACCATTCCGGTGTATTCAATGCTGCCAAGTTACCTGAATTGGGCGGTGCTAAAAATTTAATTACGTTTCCACCTACTGAGATACTATTTGCAACAAATTTTATCTTTTCTTTTTTAATTTTAATTTGAATATCTTCCACTTCTTTATCCGCAAGCGGTGTGTATATAGTTTCTTCTTTTGAATAAACTAATTCTATGTAAGCATCTAGAATTAATTTTTTAATCACTACAGTAATAGACATAGATCCTAAATGTCTCATATCGTATCCATCAACATACATCTTTTCAAATGCTTTTGCGAAGTCATAGTCATCATTTTTTAAAAATTGTGTCAGTACAAATCCTGGAATTGGTATTCCTCTTTTGGTAGAAAAATCTGATATTAAATGACCCATAAACCAGAGTACTGACTTATATAAATCAATGGGTTTATAAGACTTTGAAGCATTGAAAGATATCGCAAAGTTTCCATTACCATTAATATAGCTTGTTGTTTGAAATACAAAATCAAAAAAAGAAAAGAAGAGTCCAAAAAATGGATCATGAGAAAAACTTCGTAGTCTATGGTTATTCGGTGTTAATCCATCACCAACAGATTTATCATATGGGACTTTAAAGTTTTTCTCTAAAGTTTTTAAAAATGGACTTAAACCTTTTTCTGAGGCATTCCTTAAAAGCTCAGTAAGTTTACTACAATTCTTTATTTTAAAATTGCCTTTATTAAAATTAGGAGTTCCTACTAAAAATATATCGATTAGAATAGCTACAATACCAGCAGTACTCGCAACAAGTAAATCAAGGTCGGTCAAAGACTCATCTTTGTATTCAATTTCGTTTTCAAATTGCCGTTCTATAATTTTTTGTAATTGTTCATTAATTATTACATTATGATCTTCAGTTGATATATATTCTAGTTTAAAATCAATATCCATATGCGATGTTAATTTATTTAGTCGATTTGTTAAATCGTTGAGTTTTTCAGCATTATCAGTCGACTCATCTGAAATCGTTTTTACATCGGCATTCATTTGATCTAAATATTCTTGATAATATAAATCAACAACATCTGGCATTATTTTAAATAAGTAAACAACTTTATCATCATTCATCTTTATCATTCCTATCGTTTAACTCTGTTTCTGTTGCCTCAAGACCTATTTCAAAAGATGACTTAAATACATTCGTTTCTTTATATATTCTTTCTAACCCTTTAATTGCTTTTTCTAAGTTTTTAATTTGTGTTTTTTGTTTTGACTGATCAAGTCTTAATGTAGCTACCTCTTCATTTAAATTAAGTATTTGTTTCTTTAATTCCAATAAAATATTCTGTGCATATAGTGTATCTTTTTGTGAATTTAAAACTATTTCTTTTAATACTACAGAAAGCTTTGCACCTTGTGATATCACTAAATCCGGGGAGTTTTTTGCAAGAAGCCCTGTTCCAGCTACGAAAGCACCTCCAATAGCACCTCCTAAAAGTCCGCCTCCTCCAACAATTACTAAAGTTCCACCTGCCATACCTGCGCCTCCAATTGCAACAGCACCACCGCCTAAGGCTGCTAGTGAAGCGGATACCAATGCTGCACCATTTAGACCTACAAAAGCGCCACCCTTTAGTGCCACTGCAATGACTGGAGCCGCAGCTCCTGCAGCAGCTGCAGTTAAAGCTGCAAAGGCAACCACAGTAAGTCCTCTAATTAAAAATTTTCTATTTTTATCAAAACCTGTATTCAATGATTTGCTATATACTTTTTTGTATCGAATGAAAAGATCTTCAGCAAGTAAAGGATAATATTTAGATAAAACATTAACCATATAATCGTTTTGTTCTTTGTACTTTAAATTCTTAAGTCGCTTAGGATTCTTGTTTTCATGAATGGGAAAATAAGCATCAAAAGAAACCATTTCCAAAATAATAAGTTTATACCAAATTGTATTTTCAGAAGTTTTATCTACTTCAATTATTTTATTATTCAAAACAGATTTATGATAAATTTGTTCATCCTTCAGTAAAGTGGATTGAATTTCTTGAATCCAATCATCAAGCCATTCTTTTTTTAAGGAAGATACTTTCTCATTTTTTGTTTCTTCAATATCATTTTCAACTAAAATATTTAACAGAGAAAAAAGAATTTTTGTCTGTTCTGCATCTAAACCGAACAAATCGTATACTGAATTATCTAACATAATATTCCTCCTATTTGTTTTATATTATCTAAATTGTAACATATTTATCTTTAATCCAGAAAGCGCTATCAGATTAGTTTTCGGAACAAAGCGATCACGTATTTCAAATTTTATTTATGCTTAATAAATCACTTTTTAAATCAAATGACATCACTTGGCGTATTTTATGATATTTACGAACATTAAAAATACTCTGAAACGCAGTATATAAAGGGTTTTAGAGTGTTTTGTTTTTTAATTACCTATCGGTACACTTTATGAAGCTTACTTTTTTAAGACAAGTAT
>CAZIII010000282.1:0-2754 GCA_964539425.1 uncultured Tissierellaceae bacterium
TAATTACAGCGTTTCTGTTTAATATTCAGCACATAACTTTTTTATAGGGAATTCAAAAACCTTAAAATATCTTCACTAGCCCGATAAGTATTATTTTCAGGATGCTGGTTAGGCTCATTCAAGTTTTTTAAAGCTTCTTCCTTTAATTTCATATCAGCAACCATATATTTATGTGTAGTCTCAATGGTCTCATGACCAAGCCATATGGCAATTGTAGATATATCAACACCTGATTGAAGTAGTCCCATAGCTGTTGAATGCCGAAATACATGGGGCGTTATTGATTTGTTTTGTAAGGAAGGTAACTCTTTCCTTGCTTCTTTAACTATACAATCTATCCTATATCTAACTCCAGATCTAGTAAGATGTTCAATATTTCTCCCTGCTAACAAATAATCATCACTGAGAATATTATGCTCTTTGATATATTGGCTAAGAAGTTTTGATGTGTTTTTCCACAATGGTATGGTTCTTTCTTTTCTTCCTTTTCCCATGATTTTTAAATGGTGTTGCCCATTGTTAGATTCAATTACATCCTTTTTTCTTATAGATACCATTTCAGAAACTCTAATCCCAGTATTATACAAAAGTAATATCATTAGATAGTCTTGTCTTCCTTTTAATGTTGAGGTATTACAAACATTTAGTAACCCATCTATTTCTTCCTTAATTAAATAGCACACTTCTTTCTTTTCAATTCTACGGAAGGGAATAGCCTTTACTTTTCTTATAATTTCTAAGTATTCAGGAGCTTCATATGAAACATAGTCCATAAATGACTTTATAGCAGCTAATCTGTTGTTAACAGTTTTACATTTGTTAGACCTTTGAATTTCTAGGTAATCTAGAAAGTTCATGATAATATCTGCATTTACTGTTTCCATTTTTACCATATCAGACTTTATAGAATATTCATCATTTAAATATTTTAGAAAAAGACGGAAAGTGTCTCTATATGATTGTACTGTGCAATTAGATGCTCTCTGTTGATTAATTAATCTTTCTAAGAAGAATTGTTGAAGTAAACTTTGAAAGTTATTAGATTTCATGGAGGTTATCCCCACTTCCATAAAAGAATTCTTCAAAATTATTAGTTAATAATGTCATAATCTCAGGTGTTCCAGTTAAATACCAGTAGGTATCAGCTATTTTTGCATGACCCAAATAGGTAGACAGGTATAATATCTTGTTATTTACATTTATACCCTCCTGAAGCCATTTTAGAATAGTATTGCAGGCAAAAGAATGTCTTATATCATACAATCGTGGAGGTCTTCTATTCCATACATCAGTATCTATTAATAGATTCTCTCTAACTATTTGCCAAGCATTTTCAAAATTACGCAATACCAGTTTGTTTCCCCCAGTCATTATGAAGAAATTTTGGTTAGAATAATTATTTCTTAATTTATCTTGATTTATTTTATATTCTTTAAGCTTTAAAATTGTGGTTTCATGTATTGGAAGAGTTCTACTCTTTGAAAATTTAGTTTCCTTTATACTAATATATCCATTATTAAGGTCCACATCTTCATCCATTAAACTACACACTTCTCCAGGACGCATACCAGTAACCCACATAAGCCCAATAGCGGTTGATATGGTAATAGCCCTTAAACCATCAGGTGAAAGTAAATCTAGAGCCTTTGACATAAGAAGGTTAATTTCGCTTTCGGTAAAAATATATGGAGTTATTTTACCGTGACATTTCCCAAACATTCCTTTTGGAGGGATTTGTGCATTAGGATCAAAAATACTTATATACTCTCCAAATGTTCTAACAATTTCTAATCTCCTTGCCATATACCATCTTGAATATCCAGGTTTTAAAGAAACCCATTTAAGTGCAATATCTACCGTAAGCGAACCTTTATAGTTTATATCTCTGGTATAGGTAGCAAATCTTCTAAGTTCGTCAGATTCTATTTTTATTTTAAACCCTAATCCTCTTTTATAGTTGATATACTCTTCTACTTGATTAGAAATGAGGTTAGTACTCATTTTCTCACCTCTGGCCAAGTAGTGGCAACATCCTTCAGCTGATTAAAGTTTAATTTAGTGTAAATATGTGTTGTTTCAATGGATTCATGGCCAAGGACATCTGCTATAGCTTTTAAACTAGTACCATTATTTATCATCTTTTTCGCCACTGTATGTCTTAGAGAATGGGTCCCTGTAAAGTTATATAAGCCAGCTCTTATAGCTGCTCTTCTTACTGTACTCCTAACTTGTGATACTCCCATACTTTCACCTAGTTGATTTTTGTATCTTACAAATAGGATTCTTTCTCTTGTAGAAGGCCTCCACTTTATTAAATAGTCTTCAATGGCTTGGCCAGTGGTAATAGGTAAAGGAAGTCTTCTTTCAGAGTGTGTTTTGGTTTGCCTAATGATTATGTTGCCATGAATCCAGTCAAAATCATCTAAAGATAATTCAGCTACTTCTGAGCAACGAAGCCCTAAGTCACTTAAACATCTTAGGATGGCATAATCCCGAACACCATAAGGCTTATTTCTGTTGTAAGCTGAAAATAGTTTTTCTAATTCATAGTCTGTAAGATATCTAGGATTGCTAGAATACTTCCATATAGGGGATGTCATTGGCAGTTTTAATATATCATCTGCTACTATATCATCATAAAAACCAAGAAACTTAATATAACTTCTAACTCGACCTATCATTGATTTTTTTGATGCAGGTGAAATATGCGATAAAGTATTTATCAGATAGTCTTGTACCAGATGTATATTAACT